>JBDTRS010000100.1:0-8296 GCA_039931575.1 Gaiellaceae bacterium | reverse complement strand
TTGCTGGCGGCCGTTCAGCAACGGGAACTCGACCCCTTGACGGCCGTACGCGAGATCATGGAGAAGGTATTCAAGGTTCATGAAGACGACGACAGGCCCGACACTCGCTGACATCCAGGCCGCACGCGAGCGCATCGCGGGGCTCGCGCGCGTTACGCCCGTGTTCTCGTCGGAGACGCTAGGGCGACGTAGCGGCCGCCCGGTTTTCTTGAAGGCCGAGAACCTCCAGCGCACGGGCTCTTTCAAGATACGTGGCGCGGTCAACAAGCTCGCCACCATGACGGACGAGGAGCGCGCCGCCGGAGTCGTGACCGCGAGCGCCGGAAATCACGGCCAGGCGGTGGCGCTGGCGGCGCGCGAGGCGGGTGTCGAGGCGACGGTCTTCATGCCGCAGGAAGCGCCCATGGCCAAGGTGGACGCGACTTGGAGCTACGGCGCCGAGGTCATCCTCTCGGGGGAGGGCTTCGACGAGGCCCAGGAAGCCGCGCGCGAGCGAGCCGCCGCAGGGGCGACCTTGGTGCACGCCTTCGAGGACGAGGCGGTCGTCGCCGGGCAGGGCACCCTCGGGCTCGAGCTCGCAGAGCAGCTCGGCACGGTCGAGACGCTCGTTGTTCCGATCGGAGGCGGCGGTCTCGCAGCGGGCATCGCGGTGGCGCTGCGCGAGCTGCGGCCCGAGATCCACCTGGTCGGGGTGCAGGCCGCGAGCTGCGCTCCCTTTGCGGGGATGGAGCCGAGCGGGATCACGATCGCGGACGGGATCGCCGTGAAACAGCCCGGCGAGCTCACGACCGCGCTTCTCCGCGACCGGCTCGACGCGGTTGTCACGGTTACGGACGCGGAGATCGCCGATGCGATCGTGCTTCTACTCGAGCGCGTCAAGCTCGTCGTCGAGGGCGCGGGCGCGGCCTCGGTCGCCGCTCTCCTGGCGGCGAAGGTCGCGGGAGAAGGAGCCACGTGCGCGCTCCTCTCCGGCGGCAACATCGACGCGTCACTTCTGATCGAGGTGACTCGCCACGGGCTCACCCGCGGCGGGCGCTTCCTCGTGCTGCGCACGCGGATCTCCGATCGCCCAGGGGAGCTGGCGCGCCTCCTCGCGCACATCGCGGAACGACGGGTGAACGTCGTCTCGGTCGAGCATCACCGGGAGGGGATGGACCTGCCGGTGACAGGCACCGAAGTGGAGCTGACCGTCTCCACGCGGGACGAGGAGCACTGCGCCGAGCTACTCGGCCTCCTGGCCGAGTGGGGCTACGACGCAGAGCGCCTGCGTTAGCCCGCCGCGGGGGCGGGCTGCCCCTTCGCCGAGGTGCGGCGGCTGGAGACGAAGCTTCGGAACCGTGCGAGCACGCTCGGCCGCTCGTCCCGAAAGCGCCGGGCGAGCCGCTCGCGCTCGGCCTCGCGGAGCATGTCTTCATGCCGGGCCTTGGCAAGGGCAAGATGAGTGTGAGGGCTGTAGTACATGACTACAGGACGTGTGGCGGGCGCGTTTTCTTCCCTGCGCCGGAAGGTAATGTCCCTGCCGTGAGCCTTCGCGGCGAGCCGGTCGAAGAACACGCGACGCTGCCCGACGGCCGCGTCGTGCGGATCTGGCTGGGCATTCCCGACGATTCCTACGTCAAGAGGCGCGACATCGACACCGTTGCGATCGAGCTCTGGTCGGGAACCGACCTGGTCGGAAGCGTCAAGTCTCTGCTCACGGTGCACGAGACGAGCGAGGCGCGCGCCATAGCCCGCCAGATCAAGGCGGGCCTCGAAGCGGGCGAGCTCGAGCCGACGGCGGGCGCGATCGAGCCGTTCGCCGAGAGCATTCCCGAGATCTGAGACTCCGCGGCGTGCACCGCGACTACTCGGCCACGCCTCTCCCGAAAAAGCTCGGGATCAAGGACGGCTCCCGGGTCGCGCTTCTCGGCGCGCCTGACGGTTTCGAGGAGACCCTCGGCGTGAAGCCGAAGCTTCGCGGCGAGTTCGATGTCGCCCTCCTGTTCGCGACCCGGAGGGGTGAACTCACGCGCGCGTTCACACCGCTCGTCCGGCGGCTGGCGCCGGCAGGCGGTCTTTGGGTTGCCTGGCCGAAGAAGAGCTCCGAGGTCGAGAACGACCTCTCATTCGAGGAGGTGCAGCGGATCGGCCTCGCCGCGGGCCTCGTCGACAACAAGAGCTGCTCCATCGACGGGACCTGGCAGGCGCTTCGGTTCGTGATCAGGCTCGAAGATCGCTGACGAGCTCGAGTAGCCGCTCGGCGTAGCGCGGGGCGGTGGGCTCGTCTTCGTGCTGGAAGTAGAGGTACACGTCGAGCCCCTCGGCGAGCAGGGGCTGGATGCGCGTGGCCGTCTCGGCGAGCGTGGCGTCGTCGTACGGCGGCTCGCGCAGGCGGAGGTAGCGAAAGCGGGCGCCGCCCTCCAGCGCTCCCACGCGCGCAACCTGCTTGCTGTCGACCCTTGCCTCGATCTCGGGGGCGAACCAGGAGGGATGGCGAAAGTCGAGTGCCCAGTCCATCTCAGGGTCGAGCGAGTCGAGCAGGAGGCGAAGGAAGCCGTCGTCGCGAGCCTGGGCGACCTTGATCCGAACCGGACCGAGGCGCTCGCCGAGCCGTCCGATCGCCTGTGCAGCGGCGTTCATGCCCTCCACCCGGCCGAATGACGTCAGGCGCCGGGCCAGCGTGACTGCGAAACGAAAGCCGGGCGGCGTCTGCTCGGCCCAGCGCTCGAACTGCTCCTCCGCGGGCAGGCGGTAGAAAGTCGAGTTCAGCTCAACGGAGGGAAGCCGCAGCGAATAGAGGCGGAGGAAGTCCTCCGGCCGTGCGTCGGCCGGATAGAAATCGCCCTTCCACGACGAGTAGGAAAAGCCGGAGGAGCCGGCGTAGAGGCGGCCCGGCGCTAGGACCCTTCCACGACCTCGTAGATCTCGTCGGCTTCGAGACCGTGGGCCTCGCGGTGGACGCGGGTGGCCGTTTCGGCGTCGGGTGCCTCCACGAGGCAAAAGATCTTGCCCTCGCCCTCGCTCACCCAGTAGCTCTTGTAGTTGACGTCGTGGTCGCCCTGGATCGCTACGTCTTTGGCGTGAGCGTCGCGGACGGCGTCGCACGAAACGCCTCCGTCCATGTTGTGCACGTCCATGAAAAGCGGCACCTATTACCTCCTTGTTGGTCTGGCTGGGATGCTTACAAGAGCCGGGTCGAAAGGCAAGAAGCCGGCTGCGGCTCCGGCGAAGCCGTCTTGTGGCGGTCCCGCGCGGCCTCTGCGACGAAGCGTTCGCCATGCGTGCGCTTGTGGGCAGTAGGCTCGAAAGCGGGTGGTGGCGTGGGGTGGCCCCATTTAGAAGCCCAACTCCCGGCCGATCACGAGGCGCTGGATCTCGTTCGTCCCCTCTCCGATCTCCAGCACCTTCTGATCCCTGTAGAGGCGTGAAACCGCGTACTCGTCCATGAAGCCGTACCCGCCGTGAATCTGGACGGCCTGGTTCACCACCCGGTGTGCCAGCTCGCCCGTATAGAGCTTCGCCATCGCCGCCGCGAGAGAAAACGGCCGCTTCTGGTCCTTCAGCCACGCGGCCCTGTAGACGAGGCCCCGCCCGGCTTCGATCTCCGTCGCCATGTCGGCGAGCTGGAACTGAATCGCCTGGAACTTCGAGATGGGCTGCCCGAACTGCTTCCGCTCCCTCGCGTAGCCCGCGGCCAGATCGTAGGCGCCCTGCGCGAGGCCGAGGCCCATCGCGGCCACGGAGATCCGGCCACCGTCGAGGATCTCCAGAAACTGGCGCAGGCCGGCCCCGCGCTCTCCGAGCAGGTTCCCCTCCGGGACGGAGCAGTCCCGAAACGAGAGCTCGCGCGTGTCCGAGGCGTGCCAGCCCATCTTGTGCAGCGGTGCGGAGATCTCGTAACCGTCGCTGCCGTTCGGCACGACGATGTTCGAGATCTCGTCCTTTCCGGTTCTGGCCGTGATCGTCACGAGCGCGGTTATGTCGGTGCCCGCGTTCGTGATGAAGATCTTCGACCCGTTGACAACCCACTGCCCGCCTACGAGTTCCGCTGTGGTCCGCGTGGCCCCTGCGTCCGAACCCGCCTCCGGCTCGGTCAGCGCGAAAGCCGCCAGCCGCCGCCCCGACGCGAGGTCGGGGAGCCACTGCTCCTTCTGCTCGTCGGTTCCGTAGAGGAGAATCGGCATCGTCCCGAGCGACGTGTGTGCCGCGACCGTGATCGCGACCGATGAGTCGATCCGAGTGAGCTCCTCGACGGCCAGCGCGTAGGCGAGCGTGTCCCCGCCTCCTCCTCCGTGCTCCTCAGGGATCGGGATGCCCATGAGCCCCATCTCGGCGAGCTCGGCCACGATGTCGTAGGGAAAGCGCTGCTCGCGGTCGAGCTCCTCCGCGACGGGTGCGATTCGCGCCTCGGCGAACTCGCGCACCGTGCGGCGCAGTAGCTCGTGTTCTTCCGAGAGGTCGAAGTTCACTAGTGCCTCTTCAGGCAATCGGACCCCGTGGCCTGGGCTGACTGGAGGGGCACTAAGAAAGGCGGCGGGCCAACTCGGCCAGAAGCCGCACCCCGTAACCCGTCGCCCCGGCGGACCCGTAATAGTCCTCCCGGCCGCGTTCCAGGTACGCGGTGCCTGCGATGTCAAGGTGGGCCCACGGGCCCTCACCGACGAACTCCTGGAGGAAGCGGGCCGCAAGGATGGGGGAGCCCTGCCGGTACTCCGACGAGTTCTTCATGTCCGCGAAGCTCGAGTCGATGAAGCGCCGGTAAGTCTCGTGCAGAGGCCAGATCCAGGCATGGTCGCCGCTCGTCTCGGCCGCCGCCCGAATCTCCTCTGCCCACGCCTGATCGTTGGCGAAGAGGCCGGCGTAGTAGTCGCCCATCGCGATGACCATGGCGCCCGTGAGCGTGGCGAGGTCGATGATGTGGGTGGCGCCCGAGCGCCGTGCGTGGGTGAGGGCGTCGGCCAGGATCAGCCGGCCCTCCGCGTCGGTGTTCGTCACCTCGATCGTCTTGCCGTTCAGCGCTGTGACGATGTCGCCCGGACGATAGGAATGCCCGCTCGGCATGTTCTCGCAGGAAGGGACGACCGCCATTACCCGCACAGGCAATCCGAGCTCGGCGATCGCGCCCATGGCTGCGAGAACGGCCCCGCCGCCGCCCATGTCCGACTTCATCTCCTCCATCCGGTCGGCCGGCTTCAGGGACAGGCCGCCGGAGTCGAACGTGATTGCCTTGCCGACGAGGCCGAGAGTGAGGTCGCCTCTGGTCGGGTCGGGAGCATCGTAGGAGAGCATGATCAGCCGGGCCGGGTTCTCGCTGCCCCTGCTGACGGCCGCGAGCGCGCCCATCCCGGCGGCGCTGATCTCGTCGAAGTCGAGGGCGGAGAAGGTCATGTGCTCGAACCGGCCTGCTATCTCCTCGGCGAAGTCGGCGAGCGAGCTCGGAGTACAGATGTTGGGCGGGGCGTTGACGAGATCCCGGCAGCGGTTCGTCCAGGCCACGATCACGTTCGCCCGCCGCGCCTCGGCGGCCGCGTCCGCCGCCCCGGGGCCGCAGAAGACCAAGCGCTCGACCCTTCCCTGGAGCTCGTCCTTGGTCTTCCACATGCCCGAGTCGTAGGGGCCGAGGGCCGTGCCGTCCACGATCGCCCGCACCTGCTCGGCGGGCGGCAGCCCGTTCTCGTCGAGGATCCACGCGACCGTCGTTCCCCCGACTTCGCCGGCGCGAAGCGCGATCGAGGCGGCGGCGGTGCGCAGGCTGTCTGAGTCGCCGTCGCCGCCCACGCCGGCGGCCGCGACCCGATGTGCTTTCAGCTGGTCGCGCGTGTGCAGGAGGGTTACCTTGCCGCGCTCGCCCTTGAGCTCCCCATCCTCGATCAGGTGGCGAATCCCCCCGTCGACCAAGCGGTCGAGCTCTTGGCCGGCCGCCGGCAGCGTTACAGGCTCTGGGACGGCGAAAGCCAGGACGTCCGCGGCGACCTCCGCCGGCGATATATCGACGACGTCGATCTCCATGGGCGCGGCGGTGATGCTATCCGAAGCTCGTCGTACCGTGCCCTCGAATGGGGGATGAGCAACCACCCCTCCAGGTCGATGAGACGGGTGCGCAATGAGCGCAGCTCTACCCTCTCAGCCCGCACCCTCCCCTCGCGGGCCGAATCCTCTCCCTGTGGAAGCCCTCCAGGATCACCTCGGAGGGCTTCTGCTTGCGCGGGAAGAGCTGCGTCGCGGCCGCTCCTGGCTCGCACTCGAGCGGAACCGCCGCGAGATCGTGCGAGCGCAGTGGGATCTCTCCTACGCGCTCGTCCTGCGGTACGCCTCCGTCTGAGCCCCGACGGGTATTCTCGCCCTCGTGCGCGGGGTGGACACCAAGGCGATGGCTGCCCTCTCCTCGGGCCATCTCGCGACCGATCTCGCGCAGGGATCGCTGCCGGCCCTCCTGCCGTTCCTGGTCGTCGAGTTCGATCTCTCGTACACGATGGCTGCGGCTCTGGTGCTCGCGGCCACCTTCAGCTCGTCGATCATCCAGCCGGTCTTCGGCCTCTGGTCGGACGCGCGTGGCGCGCTCTGGCTCCTGCCCGCAGGCGTGGCCGTCGCGGGAGTCGGCATGGCCGCCGCGGCTGTGGCACCGTCGTACCCGTTGATCCTCCTCGCCGTCCTCGCGGCGGGGATCGGTGTCGCGGCCTACCACCCCGAGGGCTCGAAGTTCGCGAGCTACGTCAGCGGCGCGAAGCGTGCGAGCGGCATGTCGTTCTTCTCGGTCGGCGGCAACGTCGGGTTCGCGCTCGGCCCGGTCTATGCCTCGTCGCTGATTCTCGCGTTCGGCCTGAGAGGTGGCCTGCTCATCGCGCTGCCGGGCCTCCTGGTCGCCGCCGGCCTCGTCTTCGTCCTTCGGTACCTGCAGGAGTTCGCGCCGGAGGCCCAGCCGCGCTCCGAGCGGCGAGCGGCGGAGGCGGAGGCGCGCGGGCTCTCGCTCCTCCTGGCCGTTGTCGGCTTCCGGAGCGTCGCGCACATGGGGCTCTTTACGTTCGTGCCGCTCTGGGAGGTGCACAAGGGGCACGGTGAGGCGTACGGGACGACGGTGCTCGCGCTCTTTCTCTTCGCAGGCGCGGTCGGCACGCTCGCCGGCGGCCCTCTAGCCGACCGGTTCGGCCGGCGCCCGGTGCTCCGCTGGAGCTTCGCGGCGGCGACGCCGCTCATCCTCGTCTACGTGCTCGTGGGGGGGCCGCTAGGGGTGCTCGCTCTCACCCTCTCCGGGGCCGTGGTCATCGGGACGTTCGGCGTCAGCCTCGTCATGAGCCAGGAATACATGCCCGGCCGCGTCGGGATGGCCTCCGGGCTCTCGATCGGGCTCGCGATCGGGCTCGGAGGAGTCGCAGCGCTCGTTCTCGGTGCGCTGGCCGACACCATCGACCTGCGCACCGCGGTGCTGGCGACGGCTGCCGGGCCCGCCCTGGCTCTCGCGGTCAGCTGGCTGTTGCCGCCCGCGCCGAGCCGCAGGCCGGTCGAGCCCGAGCCGGCGGCCGTAACCCTCTGATGCCGGCCTCCGCCAGAGAGTTCTTCGACGACCTCCGTGCCAACGCGGATCCGACGCGCGCGGTGGGTCTCAACGCGTCCTATCGCTTCGACGTCGCCGGAGCGGGAAGCTGGCGGGTCGAGGTGCGAGACGGAGCGATCACCGTCGAGGAGTCAGACGCGCCCGCCGACTGCGTCATCGCCACCGACGAGTCGATCTTCCTCGGCGTCGTGAGCGGCGAGCAGAGCCCCATGGGCGCCTTCATGACCGGGAAGATCCGCGTCGAGGGCGACCTGGGGCTCGCTCTCAGGCTGCGCGAGCTGCTCGGCGGCTAGTACGTCAGGGGGCGAGGAGGACGCGTGCCCAGGCGCCGTCCTCGCCGCGCGTATAGCGGATGCGCTCGTGGAGCCGGTTTGGGCGGCTCTCCCAGAACTCGACCGCGTCCGGCCGCAGGACGTAGCCGCCCCACCACTCCGGGAGCGGGACCTCCGCGCCGAACCTCTGCTCGGCCCCGGCGAAGGCGCGTTCGAGGCTCTCGCGACTCTCGATCGGCGTGCTCTGGCGCGAGGCCCAGGCTCCAAGGCGGCTGCCGGCCGGCCGGGTGGCGAAGTACTCCTGCGACTCCCCGCGCGAGAGCCGTTCCACTGACCCTTCGACGAGCACCTGGCGGCGCGGATCGGTGTGCCAGTGGAAGACGAGCGCGGCTTGGGAGTTCTCGGCCAATTGGTGGCCCTTACGGCTCTCGTAGTTCGTGAAGAAGAGGAAGCCCCGGTCGTCGACGCCCTTGAGGAGCACCGTTCGGGCACT
>JBDTRS010000099.1:0-8509 GCA_039931575.1 Gaiellaceae bacterium | reverse complement strand
GCGCGGGCTGCACGATGGCCGCGGTCGGCTCGAACGCCGCCCCGAGATGAGCCGGCGAGCCGGCTCGCGCCTGTGCCTCCTCCGCGCTCAGGAGCTGAAATGGATGCACCCCGTGGGCGGCCACGGTCTCGATGCTCGACTCCCAGGCTCCCACCTGGGCCGGCGCCGTCGCGGTCCAGAGCCAGCCGCCCTGGTGGAAATGCGCGTCGACGCTCTCGCGCTCGCAGAAGGCGCCGATCTCGCGCACGGCCTCCTCGGCCGCCTTTGCGAGCCGAAACGCCTCCTCTTCGCCGACGCGCTTGATCAGCGTCGGGATCTTCGACCACCAGGTGAGCGCAAAGCCTCCGTTACGCCCCGAGGGACCTCCGCCGCAGATGTCTGCCTCGACGAGAACGACTTCCGCCCCCGGCTCGAGCTCCTTGATGCGCAGGGCGGTCCAGAGGCCCGTGTAGCCGCCGCCCACGATGCAAACGTCGGCGGAGACATCCTCCAGGAGCTCGGCGGAATCACCGCCTTCCTCGAGTTGAAGCGCCTCCTGAAGCCACAAAGAGCGTGGGCCGGCCATAAGGCCGAACCCTACCGAGGGCTCAGCGAATACCGCTGTCGAAGGAGAGGGTGACGCGCGTGAACGCGTGCGGACGGACCGTGACCTCGACGGGGGCGAGCAATGGGAGCCCGCTGTCCGACTGGACGCTGTCGAGCGTGTAGTCGCCTGGCTCGAGGCTCACAGAGAAGCGTCCATCCGCGTCTGTCGTGACGGTCTGCACGAGACTCCCGTTCTGATTGACGTTGAACGTGCCCTGGAACGGCTCAGGCGGGCAGGGGACGCCGACCTGCTCGACTGGGCAGGTGGGCCCGACGACGGCTCGCCCTCGAATCCCTGAGTCTGAGGCACCCGGGGAGCCGCCGCAGCCGGCGAGCAGGGCGGCGATGACCAGAAAGGGAATGACTTTCATGTCCCTGAGACTGAGGACCGGCCCGGATGGTTCCCACCTACCGGTGGCCGAAGTGATGAGCCTCGGGGAGCGCGGAGCGCACCTCGGCCTCGCCGGCGGCCTGGCGCGCGAGGGGGGCAAGGGTGACGAGCTCCTCGACAATCACGTTCCGGTTGCGTTCAAAACGTTCGAACCGGCCGCGCGCGAGCAAGAGTGGCTCGCCGCGGACGAGCGGGCGGAAGCGCTCGTAGACCTGCGCCGGGACGACCAGGTTCATCTGGCCGTGCTCGTCCTCGAGGAGCATGAAGACGATCCCGTTCGCCGTCGCCGGCCGCTGGCGGGCGACGACGAGGCCGGCGACCGCGATTCGGCTCCTGTGCTCCAGATGGGCGAAGGAGAGGCTCGAGGCCACTTCCGGAGGAAGGTGCGGGCGCAGCAGCTCGAGCGGATGGACGCCGATCGACATGCTCGTCGTCCGGTAGTCGGCGAGCATGCGCTCCCAAGAGGTCTGCTCGGCCAGCTCCGGGATCTCAGACGTGGGCGCAAGCGGAAGGGCAAGCTGGCGCTCCTCGCCGCCCGATCCGACCGAGACGGAGCGCGGCGCGAGGCCGAGCCGCCAGAGCAGCTGGCGCCGCGGCCAGCCGAAGCCGTCACAGGCACCGCTCGCAACGAGAGCTTCGAGTTCAGGCCGATCGAGAGGAGCCCGCTGCGCGAGCTCGACGACGCTCCGGAGCGGCCCGCCGCTCTCCCGCTCGGCGACGAAGGCCTTGGCAGGCTCCTCTCCGAGGCCCTTGATGTACCCAAGCCCGACGCGGACGGCATCCCCTTCGATCCGGCATGCGGCCGCGCTCCGGTTCACGTCGGGCCCGAGCACCTCCACCCCACGCCGCTGGGCGTCCCGCACGAGGCTCGCCGGCGGGTAGAAGCCCATCGGCTGGGCATTCAGGAGCGCGCAGAGGAACTCCCCGGGGTAGTAGTGGCGTAGCCACGCCGACTGGTAGGCGAGGAGCGCGAACGCGGCCGCGTGCGACTTCGGGAAGCCGAACGAGGCGAAGCCGTTGATCTTCGAGAAGACGAGCTCGGCGGTCTCGCGCGGCACGCCGTTTCGAGCCGCGCCTTCGTAGAAGCGCTCGCGATGGGCCTCGATCGCGTCCTGGCTTCGCTTGCGGCTCATCGCCCGGCGAAGTCCTTCGGCCTCGCCAACGGTGAAGCCCGCGAGGGCCATGGCGACATCGAGCACCTGCTCCTGGAAGATGATTGCGCCGAGGGTTTCCTCCAGGCACTCGGCCAGCAGCGGATGGTCATAGTTCGGCACGAAGCTCGGGTCCTCGCGCTTGCGCTGACGGTTATCGACGTAGGGGTGCACCGCCTTTCCCTGGATCGGCCCCGGCCGGACGAGCGCGACCTGAACGGTCAGGTCGTCGAGGTTCTCCGGCCGCGTGCGCAGGAGGCTCTGCATCTGCGCGCGGCTCTCGATCTGGAAGAGACCGACCGTGTCGGCCTCCTGGATCTCCTTGTAGACGGCGGCGTCGTCGAGTGGGACGCGGGCGAGGTCGATCGTCTCACCGCGGAGGCGCACGATCTGGTCGACGCATTCCTCGACGGCCGAGAGCATGCCCAGGCCGAGCAGGTCGATCTTGAGGAAGCCGGCGTCGGCGCACGAGTCCTTGTCCCACTGGCAGAGCATTCGTCCTTCCATCGCGGCGTGCTCGACGGGGACGAGCTCGATGAGCGGCCTGCTCGAGATGACCATGCCGCCGGGGTGCTGGGAGAGGTGGCGCGGGAGGCCGCCGATCTCGGCGCAGAGCTCGCTGAAGGCACGCCAGCGCGGGGAGCGAAGCTTCGTCTCGAAGCCTGGCAGGCGCTGGATCTCCTCCGCGACGCGGCGAGGGCTCCCCTCGGTCAGGCGAGCGAGCCGCTCGAGCTCGGCGGGCGGGAGGCCGAGCGCCTTGCCGACATCGCGGATCGCGCCGCGCGAGCGGTAGGTCGAGAAGCTCGCCACGAGCGCCGAGTGCTCGGGCCCGTAGCGCTCGATCACCGCCACGATCAGCTTCTCGCGGATGTCGCGGGGGAAGTCGAGGTCGATGTCTGGGACGGAGACGAGCTCGCGGTTCAAGAAGCGGCCCAGGGCGAGCCCGGCGGAGACGGGATCGACGTGCGAGAGGCCGGTGAGGTAACAGACCATCGAGCCGACCGAGCTTCCCCGTCCTCTTCCCGGAGGAAGAAGGTGGCGGGGGGAGCCGGGCCCGCGCACTTCGAGCGCGACGTCGCGTGCCAGCTCGAGCACCTCCCAGTGCAGGAGGAAGAAGCCGGAGAGGCCGAGCTCGGCGATGAGGGTGAGCTCTTCGCGCAGGCGCGAGTCCGCCCGGGTGCGCAGGTCGTTGGGCGCGTTTCGATAGCGCTCGTCGAACGCTCGTCTGCAGACTTGCGCGAGCTGCACATCGGCCGGGTCAGCGCCGTCGGAGAAGTCCGGGTAGCGGTAGCCGAGCTCCTGGGTCAAGTCGAACTCGAGCCGCTCGGCCAGCTCGACGGTCGCACGGACTGCATCGCGGTCGCCGGGGAAGCGCGCCGCCACCTCGGCCGGCGGCAGGAGGACGCTCTCGTCGTTTCCCCGCCGCTCGGCCTCGCAACCCTCGAGCGGCGTCCTCTCTCTCACCGCGACGAGCACATCCTGAAGGCGTGTCCGTCTCGGGTGGTGCGCGTGGACGTCCCCCGTGGCGATCGTACGGACTCCGAGCTCCTTGGCCAGATCGCGAAGCGCAGCGTTCCGGCGAGCGTCGCCGCGCGCGTACTGGCGCTGCAGCTCGACGTAGAAGCGCTCCCGGCCGAAGGCGCATGCGAAGAGCGCCGCACGGTTCGGATCCCTGACGGCGAGACCGTGGTGCGCGCAGCCGGAGAGACAGACGAGGCCTTCGTTCAGCTCGATGAGGAGGGCCGGGTCGAGGCCGGGGTTGAGCCTCTCGCGCGAGTGGGCGGCGGTCAGGAGCCGGCAGAGGTTGGCGTAGCCGCGCGGAGTCTCGACCAGAAGCGTGAGGTGGGAACCGTCGGTGAGGGTCGTCTCCGCACCGGTGATCGCGCGGACGCCGACGGCCCTCGCAGCGTAGGCGAACTCGAGCGACCCGTAGACACCGTCGTGGTCGGTGAGGGCGAGTGCGGGATAGCCGAGCTCGGCAGCGCGGATGGCGAGCTCCTCGGGAAGCGAAGCGCCGTCGAGGAAGCTGTAGGCAGAGTGAGCGTGCAGCTCGATGTACTCGGACACGCTCACGCGCTCCTCTCTCCCCTTTCCGCGCACCACGCGCGCGCTTTCGAGCGATAGGCTTGAAGTGGAGGGAGGCCCGCGGCGGCCCCGGAAAGTCGGAGGTAAAAATGGACCCTCAGGCCCGCTTTGACGAGATCGTCGACGACATCCTGGCGAGGAACGGCGACGTCGAGAGAACGCAAATGATGGGCATGCCGTCCCTCAAGCGAAACGGCAAGCTCGTCGTCGGCCTCTGGAAAGAGTCGATGGTCTTCAAGCTCCCGGACGAGTCCGCGCGCGAGCAGGCGCTGGCGCTCGACGGCGCCGCCCTCTTCGACCCCGGCGAGCGCGGCCGCCCGTTCAAGGAATGGGTCGCCGTCCCACCCGCGCACGCCGACCGCTGGACCGCACTCGCCGGCCAAGCGCTCGGCTCCTAGACCTTCTGCCGAAACCAGCCTCCCCCCTCCCCGTCGTGAAAGACGGCAACGTTCTGGCCCGTTACGAGGACGAGGTCGAAGTAGCGACGCCGCACCGGCGCGCCCGTCCACCAGCGATCGACTACCCGCCACTCCTCGCGGACCTGCGCCACCGCCACGCCGCCGACGGCAGCCGGAATCCCCTGCTCGGCCGTGACTCGCACCGGCCGAGGCTCGTTCAGTCGTCGCGCGGCACGAGAATCGCCCTGGCCTCGGGGATCCGCGACCACGGCGCAACCTCCACGACGGTGCACACCGCCTCGATGCCGACCGCGGCGCGCACCTGGCGCAGCCCTTCACGGAGGCGGCTTCGAAGTCGACTGCCGCGCGGGCGGACAAGCTCGGCCTGAGTCCCTACGGACTCCGTCAGCTCCCCCAGCTCGAGGCGGAGCTCGACCGCCGGCGCGGGCAGTTCTGAAAGCTTCGGGGCAAGGGCCTGGCGGAGGCGCTCTGGCTCGGCCGTCGGCTCCCTGAGTGTTGCCGTTCGGCGCCAAGAGCCGCCGCCGACGAGCCGTGCGGAGACGGCGAGTCGTCTCGGCATCCGGCCTCCCCGCTCTTCGCGTGCGAGAAGCCTGTCGATGAGAGCGCCCAGTGCCCGCGCGAGGGTCAGCTCGTTCGCAAGCGGCTCGGGAAACTCGAGTGCCTCCGAGATCTCGGCGGGCGGGCGGCGCGCCTCGACTTGCGCGCCGTCTTCTCCCCGCGCGAGCCTCCAGGCTTCAGCCCCCTCTTGGCCCATGCGGTCCGCGACCGCAGCGACTGGAAGACGTGCGAGCTCGCCGAGCCGCTTGATGCCGAACTCGGAGAACTCTTCGCGTCGCTCAGGGCTCAGCGGGAGCAAATGAAGCGGAAGCGGCTCGAGGAAGAACTCGGTCTCCGCGTCGTCGACGACCAGCACGCGACCTGGCGGCGCAACGCTCGCCGCGGCGAGCGCGGCAAACCGGCGGCCGGCAACGCCCATGCGCGGCTCCCAGGCCGGGCCAACGGCGTCGAGTGCACGCCGAAGCACCGCTTGGAGGCCGCCGGAGAGCCGCTCGAGTCCACGCGTTTCGAAGTAGGCACAGCCCAGGTCGACAGGCTCAATGGCGAGGCCCGCATCCTCGAGGCGGCGCAGGATCCGCTCCCACTCCTCCTCCGCCGCAGCAGGATCCTGCTCGACGAGGACGAGGTCGGGGCAGTTGGCGAGCGCCTCCGAGAGACGCATGCCCGGGCGCACGCCAGCTTCCTCGGCGGCGGCGGTGCATGCCCCCAGAAGCGGCCTCGAGCCGGGAAGCGGGGCGAGCGCGGCAGGATCGCGCACGAGCTCCGGTCTGGAGCGGAGGGCGGCGCGAAGGGAAAACGCTGAGATGTTCAGGCAAGCGATCATGGGAACGTATGTTCTACACGAACACACGTTCTCCTGTCAACGAGGGTTTTACGAAATAAACGGGGTGGGCAATCGTGACTGAGGTCACGGCCGCCTATCTCGTGCGGGCTTTGGGAGCTTTCCCCCTACGCTCCCGTTGCCGGGTCTGTGATCTCAAGTGTCCCTGCGACGTTACGCAGCCGAAGGAAACGACACACCCTGCACACGTAGCCCTCAAAGGGGATGACGTAATCGCCCGCCCCCGAGAGGCCGCTGATTGCGGTGAGCGTGCCCTTGTGGACGACGTGCATGACGTAATCCCAGCGGGTGTCCGAAAACCAATCGACCGCTCCGCAGATCGGGCACGCGGGATTGACTGGATTCACATCGCGCTCGGCGTCATTCATCGCACCCTCCTCGGTGGAAAGCGACGAGCATGACAGCCCTACGCCGCGAGTGGAACCGCCTGTTCCCGCGCTCGACTGAGCGCCAAGCCCAAGCGAGCCAGCATCGTCAGATCGGTGTGAAGCCTCACGCGCTCAAAGCCCCGGACGCGGAGTGGAGCGAATCCATAGTCGTGCTTCAAGCGCCCGAACTCCCGCTCCACAGCGACGCGGCGGAGGTAGAGGTCACGGAAGCGCCGAGAGCCACGCGGGACGAGCGGCGATCTACGGCTCCCGTCCGGGGGCACTCGCAGGACGAGTTGCCGTGCTTGCGCGTCGTTCTTCAACGGGATGATCGGGCGGCAGCGGTAGTCCTCGCATTCTCCGTACACCCTGTCGTTGTCGTAGCCCTTATCCATCGCGCACGTCGCCGCCCGATAGCCGCGAGCGTGGAGGGCTTCCAGCAGCGGAGCGACGTACAGCGACTCGTTGCGCCGTCCTGTCTCGACCATCCACGCGAGCGGAAGCCCGGTGCGGGTGCAGACAGCAAGGTGGAGTTTGTAGCCGTAGAAACCTCCACCACGCCGCGTCGAGATAGAGGAGCGATGCCCCCAGGAGGCGTCCGGGTCGGAGAAACGTTCTCGCTCAGGGCCGTTGCGGGACAGAAGGCGCTGTCCGTTCGCGTAGGCAGGCATGTCGGAGGCGTCAATCGCCACGTCCTCACCGATGCCCGGAAACTCGGCTTGCAGGGACTCGGCTACGCGGTCGAGACAGGCGGCGAGAAGCGGCTGGTTGTCCCTGAGCTTGACCGTGAAGCGGTAGCAGGCCCACAAGCTCGGAGCGTCGCCCAGGACAGCCTGCAAACCAGGATGCTCCGCGATCAGTGCGGCTACTCGCGTCCACGTGGGAAGAGCGAACAGAGCTTTGACAAGGCAAGCGCCGACGAGAGCGCGGGAGCCGTAACCCTTGCGCCCTCTCGCGTCACCAGACGCGTCAATCTCGTCGATCAGCGCCGCTACTTCGGGGGAGTCGAGGAGTTCTCCAACGTCCCCAACAGCCGTGCGACGCGCTACCTTGCCGGTTGCCATGCGAGCTTACCCCTCGTCTGGCCACGCCCCCGGAAGTTGCTGCTTCGCGGGGGCATTTATCTTGGATTTGCAGGGCGAATTCTATGGTGGGCATCGGACGTAGCCTGGGTTACGATCCGCCAATGTTTCGCTACTACAGAGCGCTGTTTTTTCGCGTTCCAAGGCTTCTTCTTGACGGCTACGACAAGCTTTTCAAGGTCGCCACGCTCGTCATCGCACTTATTGCGGCGCTCAATCAATCTTGGGCGAACAGGGTGAGCGGCTGGAGCGGATTTTCTCCGGCTTGGACTCTGTTTCCGCTCGGAGCGCTTCTGGTCTATGGCCTCATGCGTGCCAATTACGCGAGCTTTTTGGAGGAGCGCTCACGCGCTGATGGTTCCGAGGAGAAGCTAAGCCTTTTTCAAGACACACAGCCCGAGCTGGGGTTCACGCGCATCGAAAGCGAACGTGTCGGTGTGGAGGCGTACACAAAGACGCCTCAGGGACGCCAGCTGGTACAGCGGGTTGGTACTGCGGATTTTGTGCGCGTGAACGTGGCAAACGACCCGAAGGAAGGCAGGCAGGGGAGCCTTGCTACCGACGTGATTGCCCACGTTGATTTCTTTTCCGAGGACGGAAAGAACCTCCTCTCAATCGCGGGTCGATGGGCAGAGACAGATCAGCCGCCGGAGGTACAGAAATTGGGTCTGAGCCTTGCAGAGCGGGAGATTTCTCTTTCTCCGAACGGCCTCGATCACCCGCTCGATATTGCGATGAAGTACCCGGACGACGAAGCCTGTTACGCGTTCAACGACTTGAACGGGGCACGAGCAGCCCCGGACATGCGATACCCGCCGCATGAACTAAGCCCGTGGACGTACCAAGTGGTCGCCCGTGTTCGTGGGCACCGCGTGCCCGAGCTTGAAATGGCTTACAAGCTCGTAAATCCCGGAAAGGGGCAGACATTGAGCTTGTCTGAATGGGCGGCGGAGTGACTATTTCGCCAAACCCTCCAACTAGTTCAGTCGAGCAGGTTCACGAACAGCGTCAGCAGAATCGAGATCACCG
>JBDTRS010000098.1:0-8566 GCA_039931575.1 Gaiellaceae bacterium | reverse complement strand
AGTTGGCGAGCAGGATCTCGTCCATCCGCCGCAACGCCTGGAAGCAGTGCAGGTCATGCTCGGCCGACTCCGACTCGATGTGGCCCGATTCATTGGCGAGCTCGGCGCTCGCCGGGTGAACGCGCTCGCCTTCGCCCTCGAGCACTCTCGTGACCGGGTGCTGCGCGAGCCAGTCGATCTCCAGATCCGGAACGAGCTTGCGCAACTCCTTCGCGATCGCGACGTCGCGCTGGGCGTGGCCGAGGCCGATCGGCGAGGAGACGTAGAGGGCCCGTCGCCGCCTCGACCTGCCGCGCGCCCACCGCGTCGGTCCCCGCGGAGCCACGAAGTCTCGTAGGAGGAGATTGACCTTGACCGGGTCACGGACATGGGGGCCGTGCCCCGACCCGTCGAGGGTGACCAACTCGCCCCCGGTCTGCTCGGCAAGAGCCATTCCGCGCGTGACCGAGACGATTGCGTCGTCCTCTCCGTGAATGACGAGCACCGGGCAGCGGAGTTGCCCGGCGAGCCGGCTTGCTTCCTCGGGAGCGAGCGTGACCCCGCCCTGGGCGGCGACGAGCGTTTCGCCGGTGGTCTCGAGACCCCAGCCGACGCAGTCCTCGAACCCCTTTGTCGAATGCGGCTCCGTGAAGAACTGCGAGAAGAAGAACTCCAGAAAGCCACGGTAGTCGCGCAACCAGTAGTGCTTGTTGTACTTCGCCCAGCCCTCGTACGTGTCAAGCTCGTCTTCCCACGAGTAGACCGAGCGTTCGGCAGCCGGTTGGCCGCCGCCGGGCCAGGATGGGCCGATGAAGACCGCGGACTCGACACGCTCGGGGTGCTCCGCAGCGAGGATGAGCGCACGCTGGGCGCCCAGAGAAAAGCTGACGACGCTCGCGACTTCGGTGCCCGTTGCGTCCAGGACAGCGAGCGCGTCGGCGGCGAACTCCCGCTCGTCGTAGGCCTCGGGCTCCAGCGGGCGGTCCGACTTGCCGTTGCCACGCCCGTCGAAGGTGACCACGCGGACGTGCCGCGACAAATAGGGGATCTGCATCTTCCAGTGGCGGGAGTGGACGATCGACCATGTGGGGAGGAGGAGCACCGTGCGCTCGCCCTGGCCGTACACCTCGTAGAAGATCCGCACCCCGTCCCGCACGACGTAGCCCTCGCTGTCCGGAAAACGGGCTCGGGTCTGCTCGGCCGGCGCCGCTAGCGTTTCCGCTGTCGCCATCGCTCCTTCTCCTTGCCCTCGAGCCACTCGTCGATCCACCCGAGCAGCTCGGCGTGCCCTGTCGTGATGCCCGCGAGGCGCTCCTGGATGATCCCCGAGTTGAACGTGATCACGAGCGAGACGAGCGCGTCGAGGGGCATCTCCAGACCGTAGCGCTCGCGCGGCTCCGCTAAGGCTTCGGTCAGGACCGCTCGCCACTCGTCGTCGACCTGAGCTACGTGCTCGCGCAGCTCGGGCCGGTTCCAAGCGAGCGCCTGGAGCTCCCACCAGACCTTCTGGTAATCGCTGTCGACGACGAGGTAGCGCATCGCCGTCCGCCACTTTTCGATGAAGGGCATCTCGGCGGCGTACATCGACCGCTGGCGCTCGATCATCCGGGCCGTGAAGCGTTCGAGCACCTGGACGAAGAGATTCTCGAGCGACCCGAAGTAGTAGTGAACGAGGCCGTGATTGACGTCGGCTTCGGCAGCGAGCCGGCGAGTCGTGATCTTCGCGTAGCCGATGTCCACCAGGAGCCTCTCGGCGGCATCGAGCAGGGCCTCCTCAGGTGTAGGGCGAGATGCTGGAGCCGGGTTAGTCAAATGACTTAGGCATTTGACTAAACATCGCTCGCGTTGTCAAGCCCTAGCTCTCCTTCGTGCGGCGCCGCTCTCTGTCGTAGACGGGGTGATCGACGACCTCGCCGGCCACCAGCTCTTCCGCGATCTGCACCTCGATCGCCTGGCCGGGGTTCCGCAGATCCTTGCGGATCTTGGCCAGGCCAAGCGTCTTTCCTCCGAGGAACGGCGATTCGACCGCCTGCGTCACGAGGCCGACTTCCTCCCCGTGGACGTAGATATCGCCGCCCGAGGCCTCGTCCCCGCCTCGCTCGAGGACGACGCTCGTGAGACGAAGCTGCGTCGCGTCCTTGTCGCGCTCGAGCGCCTCGCGACCCTGGAAGTCGCCCTTCTCGAGGTCCACCGACCACCCGAGCCCGCACTCGTACGGTGAGACGGTCGGGTCGTATTCGACGCCGCCGATGATGAAGCCGCCCTCGATGCGGAAGAGGTCGAGCGCGACCATGCCGATCAGCTTCATACCGTGCGGCTCGCCGGCGGCCAGGACGGCGTCCCACAACTCGAGCGCACGGTCGACGTCCACCCAGAGCTCGTACCCGAGCTCGGCCGTGTAGCCGAGACGGGTCATGAAGACCGGGATGCCGGCGATCTCCACGTCCTCGCGAAACGTGTAGTACGGGAAGATCGCGTTGGAAAGATCCTGGTTGGCGACGGCTTGCAGGATCTCTCGGCTCTTGGGGCCCTGGAGGCAGAGGTGCGGCATGGCATCGGTGAACTCGCGCACCGTGATGGTCGCGGGCGCTTTCTCGCTGAAGATCTCGCAGTCGCGGTCGTTCGCGCCGCAGAAGCGGATGCGGTCGGGCGAGCGCATCATCGCCGTGCAGTCGTCCACCATCTTCCCGCTCTCGTCCGTGAGCGCGCCGTAGGCGATTCTCCCCGGGGTGAGCCTGGAGACATCCCGCGTTACGATCGTGTTGACGAACTCCTGCGCTCCCTCGCCGTCGATGTCGACCTTCCGGAGCATGGTGAAGTCCATGAGCCCGGCCGTCTCGCGGACCGCGCGGTACTCCTCCTTCGTGTCGGTCACGACCGTCGGCGCCCAGTAGCCGAAGAGGTCCATCCACTCGTCGGTCATGGCCTGCAGGCGGGGGTAGAACGCGGACTCCTTGCTCACGGCGGCTCCTTCATCGGGGCAGAGGGCAGTAGCCTAAGGCTCCCAGCAGAACTCGATGACATACCCGTCGGGGTCACTTCCGGGCCTTCGACCAGGAGGACGCCGTCCTCGGCGACGCGGGCCGTTCGCGGGTCGAATCCGAAGTACGTCTCGCGAACGCTCTTGGTCGTGCACGGCGAGCGCGATGTGAGCCATCAGGCGGTTGCGACCGATTCGTACACGAGCTCCGAGAGCTCGCGGAGCTCGAGCTCGCCCTGGTGGCCGGACGTCTTGATCGCGTCTTCGTACATGGTCACGTCCTTGGGGCAAGCGACGACGAAGTAGTCGATGTCTCCGAGGCCGACCGCCTCGTCGATCCGCATCTCGCTCGGCCGCTGTGCCCCTTCGGCGCGAAGTTCCTTCATCCAGATGCGGCCGCCACCGGCTCCGCAGCAGAGGGAGTTGTCGCGGTTCCGCGGCATCTCGACCAGCTCCGCCCCGATCGCCTCGAGCACCTGTCGCGGCGGCTCGTAGACGCCGTTGAAGCGGCCGAGCGCGCACGGGTCGTGGTAGGTGACCCGGTAGCCGAGACCCTTGCGAAGCTTGAGCCGTCGGCTCTCGATCAGCTCCTGGAGGAGCTCGGAATGGTGCACGACGTCCCAGCTCCCTCCGAACTGCGGGTACTCATTCTTGAGCGTGTTGAAGCTGTGGGGATCCGACGTGAGGATGCGGTCGAAGCGGCACGCGGAGATGGTCGCAACGTTCTCCTCGGCGAGGTCGGCGAAGAGCCCTTCCTCGCCGACCCGGCGGACGTCGTTCCCCGCTGTCCGTTCGCCGTCGTAGAGGATCGAGAAGTCGACTCCCGCGCTCCGCAGGATCCGTGCCAGCGCCTGGCTCGCCCTCTGGTTGCGAGGATCGAAGGAGGCGTAGTCGCCGACGAACCAGAGAACTTCGGCACGCTCTCTGCGCGCGTCCTTCACCTCGAAGTCGAGCTCCTTGGTCCAGCGACCCCGCTTGCGCTTGGGCTCGCCGAAGGAGTTGCCTGACGTATGGATCGTCTCGAGGGTCTGCTGCAGCTGGCCGTCCATTTCCCCGCGTTCCACCAGCGCGCGGCGCATCTGGTTGATGATCGGGACGTGCTCGATCCCGACAGGGCAGATCTCGACGCAGGCCATGCATTGCATGCAGGACCAGAGGGTCTCCGGCTTGATCGTGCCGAGTATCTGCGCGTGTTCTGGGAACGTGGGCTCGATCCCGAGGACGGCGCGGTTTCCCATCGAGCCCTCCGCCACCTCGCGCAGGTCGAGCACGAGGTCGCGCGGCGAGAGCGGGTAGCCGCTCGCCGTCGCCGGGCACGCCTCGTGGCACTTGCCGCACTTCGTGCACGCGTCGAGGTTGAGGAGGTGCTTGGGGAGGAGGGAGTCGATGAAGGCGTACCCGACGTCCTGTGCCTTGGCGCCCGCAGGTAGCAGCGGCAGGCGATTGCCGGCCCGTTCGTCCTTGGCGCCGACGGCGGCCGGGGCGGCGAGCATGTGGACGGCCTTCGTGTACGGGATCGACGAGACCCAGAAGAGGGCGAAGACACCGTGCACCCACCAGTCCGCCATCCGCGCGTCATCGGCGGTCGTCCCCTTGAAGTCGATGGCGATGAACGCCTTGCCGATCAACCAGCCAACGGGTGACCACACCTCGAACGGCGGGTCGTCGGCGGCGATGCGGAACGACTCGAGCAGGAAGCCCGTCAGCGCGAGAAAGAAGAGGCTGCCGAGGAAGACCCAGTCGCCGAGCTCGTAGCGGTGGGGCTGGCCCTTGAGCGGCTCGGCCGGCTCGACAGGCCGCCAGTAGCGCAGGCGAAACGGTCGCACGATGCCCCGCTTGACGGCGAAGTAGCCGAGTCCGACGACCAGTCCGGCGCCGAAGAGGTCAAGGAAGAGCGAGTAGAGCTTGTAGAACCAGCCGTGCCAGAAGTCGAACCCCAGGATCGGGTTGGCGAAGTCATCCTGGAAAGCGAGGATGGCCGTCCCAGCGAAGAGCACCATAAACCCGTAGAAGACGAGGAGATGGCCGATCCCGGCCAGCGGGTCGCGCCTGCGGATCCACGAGTGCGTCAAGACGACGCGCGCCACCCGGACGGCTCGCTCGCGCCGGTTTCCGAGGGGCTCGTGCCCGCGCCCCCGCCGGTACTTGAGCAGCAGGCGTGCGACTCCGAACACGAAGATCGCCACCGAGACCGCGATCAGGGAGTACCAGACGACGATCTGCCAGGTCTCGAGCCCGGCGAAGGTATCGCGTGTCGCCGTCACGCGTACAGCTTGTCGAGCTCCTCGGCTACCTCGAAGAGATCGGTCACCGCGCCGTAGTGGGCGACGCTGAAGATGGCCGCTTCCGGGTCGGTGTTGACGGCGATGATGGTGCCGCTCGTCTTCATCCCGGCGAGGTGCTGTACGGCGCCCGAGATTCCGAGCGCGAGATACACCTTCGGCTTGACCGTCTTCCCGGACTGGCCGACCTGGCGTGAGTTCGGCATCCAGCCCTGGTCGACCAGCGGCCGGGAGACCGAGAGCGTGGCGCCCATCTTCTGCGCGAGGTCGTCGAACTGCCCGAGGTTCTCCTTCTCACCGACGCCCCGGCCGACGGAGAGGAGGAAATCGGCCGTCGTGATGTCGACGTCGCCTGCCTCGACCTCCTGGAACTCGGTGTGGCGGGCGCGGGAGCCGGAGATCGTGGCGGAAAGCTCAGAGCGCGAGGCCGAGCCCGCGCCTTCCGCCGGCGGCCAGGACGTGGGGCGGATCATGAGGAGGACCTGGTCGTGGCCGGGAAACTCGATCTCGGCGCTGACCTTCGAGCCGTAGAACGAGCGCTCGGCGATCAGGTCGGAGCCGTCGCGGCTCAGCCCGAAGACGTCGGACGCGAACCCCAGGCCCAGCTTGGCGGCGAGGGCGGGCGCGAAGCCCATCGAGTTGACCGTGAATCCGACGAGGGTGACCGCGGGACTTCGATCTCCAATCAGCTGCTCGACCGCCTCGCGGTAGACGTCGTTCTCGAACTCTTCCTGCTCGACGGCGACGGTGACGATCTCGTCGACGCCCGTCACGCCAACCTGGTCCGCGAGCGCGCCCGGGTCCTTGGCGATCACCGCGACGGTGGTTGGTCCCTCCAGTTCCTGCGCGGCCGAGATCAGCTCCAGCGTGATCGGGCGGGTCTGGCCCCGGAGGTGCTCGGCGACGACGAGGACGCTCACTTTTCACTCCATTTGCGAGCGCTTTCGGCACAGTCCGCGCGCCACTCGCGCACCGGCCGGCGATAGGCTGAAAGCGGGTGGTGGTGTGGGGTGGCCCCGGTCACGTCAACCTCTCTCCGACGATCTCCTTGATCCGCTGGGCGACCACGGCCGGACTCCCGTCCAGCATTTCCGCGCCTTCGCCCTTCTGCGGGACGAACATCTTGCGCATCACGTAGGCGGGCTCCCCGAGGTCGCCCGGCGAGCGCACATCGATCTCCTGCTGCTCGGCCTGCTTGATCGCGCGCAGAGTCGCGTAGCGCGGCTCGTTGATCCCCGTCTGAATCGTGAGGAGGGCCGGCGTGTCCACCTCGACGACGTCTACGAGCCCGCCCTCGAGCTCCCGATGCACGGTTGCCTTGCCGTCACCGAGCTCGATCTTCGTCACGACGGCCGCCGACGGAAGCTCGAGGAGCCCAGCGAGAGCGCCACCCGTCGCCGCCTGCACCGAGTCGCTCGACTGCACGCCGGCAAAGACGAGGTCCGGGCTCTCCGCCCGGACGACCTCGGCCAGCGCCCGAGCCACCTGAATCGGGTCGAGCCGCCCTTCCGCTTCGACCCTGATCCCACGGTCGGCGCCCATTGCGAGGCAGCGCCGTAACGCGTCCTCGGAATCCTCGTCGCCGACCGAGACGACCACCACCTCGCCCGAGCCAGCGCCCTCGATGATCCTGAGCGCCTCTTCGGTCGCGTAGGTGTCCCACTCGTTCAGCGCGAAGTCGAGGTAATCGGGATCGACGTCCCGCTCGTCTTCGGTGAACTCGACTTCGTCGCCGAGGACGGCAACCTGTTTGACGCAGACAAGGACCTTCAAGCTAGGCGACCACCGCTTCTCGTTCGACCACGTGGCGCTCGCGCTTGAAGGGCAGCGGCATCTCCGGGTTGTCCGAATCGATTTCGCGAGCGATCCGGTGGCCGTCGAAGATGCAGTCCGCCACGAGCCGTGGCGCAACGCAGTCGCCGATCCGGTAGAAGCCCGTGATGCCCTCCGCACGGAGGGCGTCGATGCCCACCGAGTCCTTCAGTTCGCGGTAGAGCGCTTCGTTCGAGCGCCGCTGAGTCACCAGCACGACGGAGTCGACGCCCCATTCGGTCACGTGCTCCTCGTCGAAGACGTGCGCCGAGGTCACCTTGCCCTGCGAGATCGCCGTTGGCATCTGGTACGTGACGATCTCAACCTTGAGCTTGTGCAGCTTGCGGTGCATGTTCGGCGCCTCGAGCGTGAAGTGCATGTACGGCGCGATGTGCCCGAGGTGCGTCATGAGCGTGACCTGCTTGCCCTCTGTGGCGAGCTTCTCCGCCAGCGAGACGCCCGTGTAGTAGCCGTCGTTGTCCAGGATCAGGACCTTGTCACCGGGGACGGCCTTGCCCTCGGCCATGATCTGCTCAGGGGTCAGACACCAGGGCTCGCTCGCGTCTGCGCCCGGAATCGTGTCGTGGGTGCAGCCGTTGAGGCCGTCGGTCGCCCAGTAGCCGCCGGTGGCGATGATGACGATCTCGGCGCCGTAGTTCTTGGCGCCCTCGGCGTCGAGCTTCGTGTTCGGGATGAACTCGACGTTCTTCAGCTTGTCGATCTGGATCTTGCGGTAGTTGACGACGCGGGCCCACTCGCCGAGCCCGGGGAACTGCGGGATCCAGCGCATGATCCCGCCCATGTCGTCCTGAGCCTCGACGAGATGGACGCGGCGCATGCCGCGCTCTCCGAGGACGCGGGCGCACTCCATGCCCGCCGGGCCGGCGCCGATCACGAGCACGTCGTTGTCTGCGTTTGCCGCCTTCTCGAAGCGCTCGGGATGCCACCCACGCCGGTACTCCTCGCCGGCTGTTGCGTTTTGGGTGCAGATGAGCGGCGGGCCGCCGATCTCCCAGCGCGAGATGCAGATGTTGCAGCCGATGCATTCGCGAATGTCGTCCAGACGACCCTCGTCGATCTTGCGCGGGAGCCAAGGATCGGAGATGGACGGGCGGCAGGTGGCGATGATGTCGAGCGCGCCGTCGTTGATTGCGTCGACCATCATGTCCGGGTCCGTGAAGCGCCCGACGCCGAGGACCGGCTTCTTGGAAACGTTCTTGACCGCCTTCTGCCACGGCAGTAGCCGTCCGGAGGGATAGAAGCGGGACGGCGTCGCGTCCTCGCCCCACTCGGAGATGCCCGAGACGTTGATGTCCCAGACGTCGACCATCTCGTCCACGAGCTCGACGAAGGGGAGGCAGTCGCGTTCGAGCTGGGTGCCGGCCTCGCCCATGAACATGTCGGTCGACATGCGGACGGCGATCGCGCAGTCGGCACCGACCGCTTCCTTGACCTGCTCGATCGTCTCGCGCCAGAAGCGGGCGCGGTTCTCGAACGAGCCGCCGTACTCGTC
>JBDTRS010000097.1:0-8577 GCA_039931575.1 Gaiellaceae bacterium | reverse complement strand
CCCGTGAGCGAGTCGCGCCGCGTCAGCGCCTCCTCGTAGTCGAGGACGAGGCCTTCGTGGCTCGTCCAGACGTCCACCTGGTGGAGCTTCTGCTCGGCGACCACGTCGATGCCGCAGGCGGCCATGAAGAGGAGCGCGCGCTCGATTTCCGCGGCGAGCTGCTCGTAGCGGCGGCCCTCCACCGACGAGGCGACGAATTCCTGATTCCACTCGTGCACGCGGAGGAGGTCGGCGAAACCGCCCTTCGTGAAGGCGCGCACGAGATTCAGCGTCGAGGTGGCGTGGTAGTACGCGGCGACCATCCGTTCGGGGTCAGGAGTGCGGGCCTCGGCGGTCGGCGCGTCGTCGTGGATCATGTGCCCCCGGAAGGACGGGATCTCCGTGTCGCCGAAGCTCTCGGTCGGCGACGTGCGGGCCTTCGCGTACTGCCCCGCGATCCGTCCCACCTTCACGACCGGGAGCGTGGCCCCGTAGGTGAGCACTGCGGCCATTTGCAGGAGAATCTTGAGCTTCTCGCGGATGTGGATCGCCGAGATGTCGTGGAACGACTCCGCGCAGTCGCCGGCCTGGAGCAGAAAGGCACGGCCGGCGGCGACCTCCGCGAGCGCAGACCGTAGCTGGCGTGCCTCGCCCGCGAAGACGAGCGGCGGCACGCCGGCGAGCTTGGCCCGCGTCGCCTCCGCCCGCTCCTCGTCCGGCCAATCGGGCTGATGGAGCGCTGGATGCGACCGCCACGAGGACGGAGACCAAACCGAATCGGTGACTGCCATTCGGCCCTCAGTGTAGTGAGCCATAATCAACCTCCAAATGCGCGTCCTCTCAGGGATCCAACCGACGGGCGAAAAGCACCTCGGGAACTACGTCGGCGCCATCCGCCGCTGGGTCGCCGAGCAGCACGAGGTGGACGCGTTCCACCCGATCGTCGACCTGCACGCAATCACGGTCCCACAAGAGCCGGAGGCGCTGCGCGAGTCGACGCTCGACCTCGCCGCCCTCCTGATCGCCTGCGGGCTCGATCCCGAGGTCTGCACGCTCTTCGTGCAAAGTCACGTCCCCGAGCATCCACGCCTCGCCTGGGTGCTCGAATGCCTGACGCCCTACGGAGAGCTCCGGCGCATGCCCCAGTTCCGGGAGAAGTCGGCCGCGAGCGAGAGCTTCGCGGTCGGCCTCATGACCTATCCCGTCCTGCAGGCGGCGGACATCCTCCTCTACCAGGCCGACGTCGTGCCGGTCGGGGAAGACCAGCGCCAGCATCTCGAGCTCGCCCGCGACACAGCACAGCGCTTCAACCAGCGCTACGGCGAGACGTTCGTCGTCCCGGAGGGCACCTACGGCGAGCTGGGCGCGAAGATCATGGACCTGCAGGAGCCCACCAACCGGATGTCCACGTCTCTGAGCTCCGAGGCCGGGCTCGTGAAGCTGCTCGACCCGCCCGACCACCTGCGCAGGAAGCTCCGCTCGGCCGTGACCGACTCGGGCCGCGACGTCGTCCGCGCCGAGGACAAGCCGGGAGTCACGAACTTGATCGAGATCATGGCGGTGGCGACCGGTGAGCGGCCGGAGGACATCGAGACGCGCTACGACGGCGCCGGCTACGGCAGGTTCAAGGAGGACGTCGCCGAAGCCGTCGTCGAGCTCCTCGACCCCATTCGCCTCCGCTACGCCGACCTCCGCGGCCACCCCGGCGAGCTCCAGTCGATCCTTGCGCGCGGCGCCGAGAAGGCGCACGCCATCGCCGCCGAGACGCTGGCGGTCGCCTACGAACGTGTCGGTTTCGTTCGGCCGTAGCCGCGAAGCTCGCGCCTACCTCCCGGCGGACGGGGCCTATCGCGCCGTCGCTGCGCCGCTCAAGCGCCGCGCGCTCGCCGGCCTCATCGACTGGGTGGCCGTCATCGCCTGTTATCTCGTCGCGAACATCCCGCTCGGCATGATCGAGACCGTCTCGAGGGAGGTGGGCGGCGCCGCGGAGACCGCGATCTTCGTCGTCACCCAGGCCGCGGGGCTCGCTGTCGTTGCCGGTTACTTCGCCTTCTTCCTACACACGGGGAGCACGTTGGGCATGCGGGCACTCGACATCCACGTCGTGGCGTACGGGAGCGGCCGTCCGCCGGGCCTCCTTCCCTCGATCTGGAGGAGCCTGCTCGCGGTCGCCTTCTTCCTCGCGGCGTTCACGGCTTACGCCTATGTCTTCGGGCGCTACGAGCCCGGCCTCTCGAACTTCGAGGAAACGACTCGGGTCGCCTCGATCTCGATCACGCTCGTTGCTCTCACGGGTCATCTCTGGAAGCTCGTGGACGAGGCCGGGCGCAGCCTCTGGGACCGCGTCTCGGGCCTCATCGTGGTCGAGGAGATGATCCCGACCACGATGCCCGATCGGCTATGGAGCCCCTGGGGCACGTAGCCCGGCGACCTCGTCCGCGCTGAGCTCGCGCCACTCGCCCGGCGCGAGGCCGTCGAGCGTCAACCCCGCATAGGCGCGACGGTGAAGCCGGCGCACCGGATGGCCGACGGCTGCCAGCATCCGCTTCACCTGGTGCTTCTTTCCCTCGTGGATCGTCAGCTCGAGGAGCGAGGGCTCGAGCCGGTTCACCTCGGCGGGCGCCGTCGTCCTTTCGTCGAGCTCCACGCCGCCGGCGAGCTGGGCGAGAGCCTCCTCGGAGGGCTCGCCCTCCACCTCGACCTCGTAGACCTTGTCCACCTCGTAGCGTGGGTGCATGAGGCGGTGGGAGAGCTGGCCGTCATTGGTGAGCAGGAGTACTCCCGTCGTGTCCGCGTCGAGCCGCCCGACGGGAACGACACGCCGCTCGTGACCCACGAGCCCGACGACCGTCGGCCGCCCGTGCGGATCGCGCGCGGTCGTCACCACTCCAGCCGGCTTGTGGAGAAGGACGTAGGTCAGCGGCTCGGGCGCGACCGGCTTCCCATCCACCTCCACCCGGTCCTTGCCCTCTACGAACGTGGCGAGCCCGGCCTCCTCGCCGTTGACCGTCACCCGGCCGGCCCGGATCAGCTCCTCCGCCCCGCGCCGCGAGGCGATTCCGGCCCGCGCGAGATAGGCATTGAGGCGCACGAGCGGTCATTATCCTGCCGTGCCGGTCTACATCTCGCTCATGCACTGGACGTCGCAGGGGCTCGGCGGGCTTCCGGCCTGGAGGGACCGCCTGGAGGAGAGCGAAGGCGTGATCGAATCGCGCGGCGGGAAGCTCGTCGACGTGTACGTGACGCTCGGGCGCTACGACGTCGTCGAGGTGTTCGAAGCTCCGGACGACGAGACCGCCTACGGGATCGTGCTCGAGCTCGCGCGGCATGGAAACGTCCGCACGGGGACGCTGCGGGCCTTCACTCGAGAAGAGGCGGAACGGATCGTCAGGGGCGCCTAGGTTCGCACACGGGACTCCCCCAGCGACCCCTAGCCGCTCTGGGTCGGCGCTCGCAAAGGAGGCAAGCGAGCGGACGCGAGACAGTACGACTGGGTACGGCGAGCGGCTGCGAGCGTAGTCATCCTGCCGCGAGCGTCGCCAGGCGCGGCAAAGCCGAGCTTTGCTCGGCTTTAAGCCCGCCGGCCAGAGCGGCTAGGCGCGGCGGCCGGCGACTTCTTCGAGCCGCTCGCGCAGGCCCTCGGCGCCCTCCGCGAGATCGTCGAGGCGCGGGAGCTCCGAGAGCCCCGTGAGCCCGAACACCCGCTCGAAGAGCGGAGTCGCCTGGTAGCGCACGGCACCGCCTTCCTTGTCGCGCCCGGCCTCGGCGATGAGGCCCCGCTCCAGAAGGCCGGCGACCGCCGAATCGGCCGCCACGCCGCGAATCTTCGCGATCTCGGGCCGTGACACGGGCCCGAGGTAGGCGACGATCGCGAGTGTCTCCAGCGCCGCCTGCGAGAGGCCGCGCACCGGGCGCTCGACGAGCCGCGCGCACGCCTCGCTCGCCTCCCGGGCCGCCCGGAAGGCATAGCCACCTGCGACGTGCTCGAGGACGATGCCACTCCGGCCTTCGCGGTAGCGCGACGCCAGGAGGCCGAGAGCGGTTTCGACTCGCTCGGAATCGTCCTCGGTAGCGGCCGCAAGCTCTTCGACCGAGAGCGCGGTGGGCGCGATCACGAGGAGCGCCTCGATCGTGCGTGCCAGGCGGTCGACGGGATTCTCCAGAAGTCTCAGGCTCATGCGGCCCTCCAGACGGTGATCTCCTCGAAGGGTGCAGTCTGGCCGATTGCGATCTCGTCGGCCTTCCGGAGCTCGAGCAGCGCCAGGAAGGCGACCGCCTGCTCCACCCTCGTGAGCGCGTCGACCTCCTTGTCGAAGACGAAGCGGCCGCGCTTTCGCAAGACGGCGCGGAAGCGCTCGAGGAACAGTGCCACCGGCGGGAAGGTGAGCGTTATGTGACGGAGCGAGGGAGCGGGCGGCTCGAGAGCGAGCGCGCGCAGCGCCCCGGCCAAAGCCTGAGGCTCCTGCGGGGCGAGCGGCCGCTCTGGGATCGGCGCGAGGGGAGCCGGCCCCAGCCGGAAGTAGCGGTCCGCCTCGCCTTCCAGCCGTTCCTCCAGCCAGCCGGCGGCGGCTCGGAAGCGGCGGTACTGCGCCAGCCGCTCGGCCAGCTCTCCGGCCGCGTCGTCGGGATCGAGGTCGTCGAACGGCACCTCGTCTTCTGCAGGGAAGAGCGCGCGAGCCTTCAGCTCGAGCAGCGCGGCGACGAGGACGAGGAACTCGCCGTTCACCTCGAGGTCCTCATGGTGGCTCTCGAGAAAGGCGAGCACGATTTCGACGATCGCGACGTCCGCCAGCTCGAGCTCCTCCTTGAGGACGAGCGTCAGCAGGAGGTCGAACGGGCCCTCGAAGGCGTCGAGGTCGAGCGGGAGCTCTGCGACGGCGCTCACCGTCGCAACCCTATCCCTATCGGCGGACGCGGCCTTTGGGGACGCTCATCTTCGGGCCCTCGGGAACGGGCCTCGCCTTGCGCGGCCTCTCAGGGTGCTCCGGCCGCCGCTGCGCCCACACGAACGCCGCAACGGCAAGCACGAAGAGGAAGGCCGACACGTAGAAATTCAGCCGCAGCCCGAAGTACTCGTGCGCGAGGTCGATACGGAGCGTCTCTTCGTAGGTCCGAAAGCCCGTGTACCAAGCCACGTAGAGGGCGAACAGGCCGGGCGCCCTGATCTTGAAGCGGCGGTCGACAAGCAGCAGGAAGCCGACGCCGAGCAGGTTCCAGAGCGACTCGTAGAGGAAGAGCGGGTGAAACGTCTGCTCACTGATGTACTCCTCCGGCCGGTTCTGGACGGAGATCTCGAGCCCCCACGGCTTGTCCGTCGGCTTCCCGAAGAGCTCCTGGTTGAAGTAGTTGCCCCAGCGGCCGATCGCCTGCGCGAGCAGGATCCCGAGCGCCGCCACGTCCATGAAGCGGTAGACGCTCGACCCCGAGCGCCGCACCACGATCGCGCCGGCGAGCACGCCGCCCGCGATCCCGCCCCAGATCCCGAGGCCGCCCTTCCAGATCTCGAACACGCCTTGCCACTTCGGATCGGGAACCTCGCTCCAGCTCGTGAGCACGTGGTAGAGGCGCGCACCGGCGATCCCGCCCGCCACGCCCCACATCGCGACCCGGAAGGCGAGATCCCAGTCACCGCCGCGGCGCGTCCAGCGCTTCCCGGTCAGCCAGACGGCGGCCAGGATCCCGAGCAGGAGCATGACGCCGTAGGCGTGCAACTGCAGCGGGCCGACATCGATGCTGCCGTCCGAGGGGCTGGGGATGGACGCGAGCAGGAAGCTCACGTCCGGGAGTTTGGCCGATCCGCCGAGGCGGCGCCCCCGGGCAGTTCAGCTGAGCGCTCTGGGACGGCGCTGGCAAAGGAGCCGAGCGAGCAGGCGCTCGGCAGCGCCCAGGTCGTTCAGCTACAGGAGGATCCCGACCGCCGTCGCCTCCGGGCACCCACGGCGCAGAAGCTCGGTGGCTAGGTGCAGGTCGACGTACGTGGACTCGGCGAGCTGGCGCGCCGCGTCCTGTCCGTAGCCCGCGCGCTCGAGCTCCGCTTCACGCCAGTGGAGCACGCGCTCAGCTTCGGTGTCGAGATCGAGAGTCTGGAGTTCCGCCGCAGTCATGACGTTGGATTCGGCCAAAGGGGCCCGTCGGTTCTCCCCCGGCCGGGTGATATTCAGTCAGTCTCAGTCGGTCGAGCGGGCGATTTCGAGCGCCTGTTCCTTCGTCAGATTGCCTTCGAGCCGCAACGTGAGGGACCCCTGCTCCCAGAGGAGCGTGTTGCCGGCGAGCCGAACCTGCTCGGTCTGCATGTCCCCGTCCTGGTCGGCGTAGGAGAAGAAATGGGCTCCCTGCAGCCAGTATCCCTGCCGTCCTGCGACCGTGACCGGGTCGACCGACGTGTCCGGCGCGACCTTCTTGAAGATGACCTCGCTCACGGTGGCGCGGAACTGGGTGAAGAGCGCTCTCGGCTTTTCAGCCGTCCCGTAGATCAGGGACACCATTCCGCCCGGCGGGCTCTCCTGGAAGTACACCTCGTCGGGCTCGCCCAGAGCCTTGGGGACGACAACCTCGTAGCCGGCGCGCTCGCGTGCCTCCTCGAGCGTGACGCGCTCGCCGAGGAACGTGCCGAGGCCGCCCTGCACCGGCACCGTCGGGAGCTCCTCCACCCGTTCGATCGTGACTCCGCGGAGATGGAAGAACTCGAGGATCGCAGCGCGGGTCTGCGGGACCGCGAACACGGCGCCGAGGCCCACCGCCAGCGTGGCGATCGCAATGACGAGCCCACGGCGCCGCGCCGGTTCACGCCGCTGCGGCTCCGCGGCCATGCGTGTTCGCACGCGCGCGGCCAGGTCCGGAGCCGACGGGAGCTCGACGTGCCGGCCGAGCTCGGCGAGAGCAAGCTCGAGCTCAGGCATGGGCCTCCTCCCCGATCCCCTCGCGCAGGCGCCCGAGCGCGCGGGAGAGCCTCGATTTCACCGTGCCGCGCCGCCAGCCCAGAGCGGCGGCGGTCTCCTCCTCCGAGAGGTCGAGGAAATAGCGGCAAGCGATCACGAGCCTGTCGTCTTCACGGAGCTCGTTCACCGCCGCGAGGAGGCGCTCGCGCTCCTCGGCGCCGACGGCAGCCGCCTCGGGGGAGGGGGCCGCCTCCCCCGAAGGCGTCGCCGCAACCGTCCGCAGCGTGAGGTGGGCGCGGCGGCCCGCGGCCCGGCGGCGGTTGCGGGCTTCGTTCGCGACGATCTGGAGGATCCAGGGGCGAAACGGCGCGCCCGGCCGGAAGCGATGGAACGCTGTCCAGGCCTTCACGAAACCCTCCTGGGCTGCGTCCTCCGCATCGGCGGCGTTGCCGGCGATGAGGTATGCGGTGCGAAACGCGATCCCCTGATATGCGTGCACGAGGTCTCCATAGGCGCTTTGATCGCCCTTCTTGGCCCGCTCGACGAGCTCGGACTCCTCCAGTGGACGGCCCTCCACTAGCTCCTTCTACACCTGGAGGCGGGCGCGGGTTCCGAGGCCCTTGGCGGGGCGTGGCCGCAACGATAGGCTCGCGTTGTCGAGCCGCCCCCTTCCCGGAGGTCTTTCATGAGCAACCGTTCCAAGGTCCCCTTCTACATCTCCGCAGCCGTGGGAGGCGCGGCGCTCGCGTACTTCCTCGACTCCCAGAACGGCCGTCGCCGCCGCCATCAGACGCGCGACAGGGCAGCCTCGCTCGCACGCCACGGGACGAAGCGGGCACGCAAGCTCGTGCACCACGTGAGCGCCGACGCCGCCGGCACCGCCCGGCGCGCAGCGCACGCCGTCCGGCCGCCGTCCGATGTCGAGCTCGACGACGCGACCCTCGTGGACAAGGTCGAGTCGATCGTGTTTCGCCGGCGCGACGTCCCCAAGGGCCAGATCAACATCAACGCCGAGAACGGCGTCGTGTTCCTCCGCGGCCAGGTCGACCGGCCGGAGCTCGTCGACGCGCTCGAGGCGCGAGTCAGGAAGGTGCGAGGCGTCAAGAGCGTAGAGAACCTCCTCCACGGCCCGGAGAGCTCGCCTAGCGAGAGCTAGCCGCTCTGGGGCGGGGCTGGCAAGCGAGCCGACTGAGCGGCGACGAGACAGTACGAGTAGTACGACGAGGAGCCGCGAAGGAAGGATCTCGCCGCCAGCGTCGCCAGGCGGGCGGAGGTCGGCTCCGCCTACCGAGAGCCCGCCGGCCAGAGCGGCTAGCCGCTCTGGGGCGACGCTCGCAAAGAAGGCAAGCGATTCGCGCGTTTTCTGGTGGTGGGCGCCATTGGCTTCATCGTCGATTTCGGCATCTTCAACCTGGCGCATTCCCTGGGCTTTGGCGGCTGGTTTGCCAACAACGTCGTGGCCCTGGTGTCGCGCTCGCTGGCGGAAACCCTGGCGGCGCATCCGGAAATTATCGAGCAGACTCTGTCGTTGGGCATCGCTATCGCCAGCAATTTCGTTTGGAATTACTTCTGGATCTATCCCGAGGCGCGCGCCGCCAAGCAGAGCAGCAAGATGGTCAAATTTGTAGTGGTGAGCATCGTCGGCTTGATATTCGGCGTTCCGATCTTTAGCGTGGCGCTGGTGGTTTGGCGCGGAGTGGTTGAAGCGCTGCACCTGACC
>JBDTRS010000096.1:0-8644 GCA_039931575.1 Gaiellaceae bacterium | reverse complement strand
GCGCACGCGGATTCGAAGTCCGCCGCTCTATCCACTGAGCTACGGGGCCCGGCCGCCCAGTGTAGCCCGGCGCGTGGCTACGACTTGACCTGGGCCAGGATTCGCTTTTCCGCCGGCTGGCCCTGCCTGAGCTCCCTGCTCCGCTCGGCCTCCGCGTTGATCTCGGCGCCGAAGAGGAGCGCGATCCCCGTGAGCCAAAGCCAGGTGAGCATCACGATGACCGCCGCGAGCGAGCCCCACGTCTTGTTGTAGGAGTCGAACATCGACGTGTAGACGGCGAAGAGGCCCGAGGCCAAGAGCCAGATCACGATGGCGAAGACGGAACCCGGGGTGATGAACTGCCAGCGCGGCTGGTCGACGTTCGGCCCGAGGTAGAGCACGGTGGCGAACGCGGTGAGGAGCCCGGCGATGAGGACAGGCCATTGCGCCAGCCACCAGACCCAGCCGATGACTCCTTCGATGTCGAGCGCGCTTCCGATCCAGTTCGACAGCACCGGGCCGAGCACGAGCAAGCCGAAGATGAGGAGGAACGCAACTCCCATGGCGACGACCATCTGCAGCGCGACGATGCGCTGCCTCACGAAGCCGCGACTTTCGTCCCGGTCATACGCGCGGTTGAGCGCGCGCATGAACGCGGTCATCGCGCCGGTCGTCGTCCAGAGGGCGAGCGCGAAGCCGACGATCGTCATGACGAAGCTCCCGCCCTTGTTCGCATTCATGCGCCTGAGGCTGTCCCCGAGGAGCTCGGTCGTCTGCGACGGGGCGACGGTCCCGACCTTGTCCACGAACGTCGTGATCGCATCTCCACTCGCGACGAGCGAGAAGAGGCCGACCGCGACGAGGAGCAGCGCCGGGATGGCGAGGAAGGAGTAGTAGGCGAGCGCTGCGGCGAGATCGGTGATGCCGTCCGCGAGCGCCCGCTTGCCGGCACGGACGAGGATGGCGGCGTAGTCGCGCCTCGAGAGGTTGGTCAGGCCGGGGTCGGTGAGCTTGGGCTCGTCGTGCTCGGGCTGGGGGGTGGGCGCCTCGCCGGTCGTCTCATCGGTTCCCGGCTCTGCCTTCCATTCGCGGACCTGGGGCCCAGGCCTCGGCTTTCTATGGAGGAGCTTCACAAGACATCCCTACCCAAGCGGTATCGTTTTTCCACGCGGGCGTGGCGGAATTGGAAGACGCGGCGGGTTTAGGTCCCGTTGGGCTTCGGCCCTTGGAGGTTCGAGTCCTCTCGCCCGCATCTCGGCTGACCCTCGGGGACGCTAGTCCTCGGCCTTCCAGACGATGCTCCCCATATCGTCTCGGCCAGGAGCGTCTCCTGGACGGCTGGATCCTTGAACGCCGGACGGGGGTCTTCCGCCACGGCTCCGCAAGCTAACTTGTTTTCGCTCGGAGACCAAGAGGCGGACGGGAGGCCCCCGGCCTTCTGACACAATGGCCGGGAGTGAAGACGACGGTCGAAGAGCTGCCCCAGAGCCGTGTGCGCCTCGATATCGAGGTGCCGGAGGCTGACGTCCAGCACGCGTTCGAGCATGCCGCTTCGGACATGGCCGAGTCACTCCGCGTCCCCGGCTTTCGCAAGGGCAAGGCCCCGGTCCAGGTGGTCATCGCCCGGGTCGGCCGCGAGGCGGTCTGGCAGGAGGCGCTGCGCGGCCACCTCGATTCGTGGTTTTGGAGCGCCGCCGAGACGTCCGGCATCCGGCCGGTCGCCAGCCCGGAGGTCGAGTTCGACGATCTGCCGGACGACGGTGGAACGTTCAAGTTCAGCGCCACCGTGGCCGTCATGCCGAAGCCGGAGCTCGCCGACTGGACGACCCTCGAGATTCCCTTCGCCGAGCCGGACGTGCCCGCGGAGCTCGTCGACCTCGAGCTCGAGCGGCTCCGCCAGTCGGTAGCCGAGCTCACCCCGGTGGAGGACCGGCCCGTCAAGGAAGGCGACACCGTCGTCCTCGACATCCTCGGCGACGGCGTGCCGCCCCAGCGCGACTACGTCACCGAGGTCGGCGCCGACCGGCTCGTCGACGAGATCGACGACGCGCTCCCCGGCATGAGCCGCGGCGAGACGAAGACCGTCGAGCTCCCGGGCGAGGAGAAGCCGCTCCCGGTTGAGGTGACGGTCAAGGAGGTCAAGGAGAAGCTCCTGCCGGACCTGGACGACGACCTCGCGCGCTCGGCGAGCGAGTTCGAGACGTTCGACGAGCTTCGCGGTGAGATCGAGGCGCGCCTGCGCGACCAGCTGACCGAGGAGCTCGAGATCCGCTTTCGCGAGGGGACCGTCGACGCGCTCGCGGAAGCCTCGAAGATGGAGCTGGTGGAGCCGCTCGTCGAGCGGCGCACCGCCGAGCTCTGGAGCGGGATCGCGCGCTCGCTCCAGGCCCGCGGCGTTTCTGTCGAGACCTACCTCACGATGACAGGGCAGAGCGCCGACGAGGTGGTCGGGCGCCTGCGCGCAGAGGCTGAGCGGTCGCTGGCGCGCGAGCTCGTCCTCGACGCGGCCGCGACTCAGCTCGGCGTCGAGGTCTCCGACGAAGAGATCGACGACCTCATCCGTGAACAGAGCGAGGAGGGCGACGACGCCGACGAGGCGAAGCGGCTCCTGCAGGAAAACGGTGGGTACGAGCGCCTGCGGGCCGACCTGCGGTTGAAGAAGGCGCTCGACGAGATCGTCGCCGGCGTCAAGCGCATTCCGGTCGAGCTCGCGGCGGCGAGAGAGAAACTTTGGACACCAGAGAAGGAGAAGGGCGGTAAGGAAATGAACATATGGACCCCAGGCAGCGAGGAGGCACGATGAGTCCGTTGATTCCGATGGTCGTGGAGCAGACGTCGCGAGGCGAGCGCGCCTTCGATATCTACTCGCGCCTTCTCAACGAGCGGATCATCTTCCTCGGCACCCCGGTCGACGACCAGATCGCCAACCTCGTTGTCGCCCAGCTGATCCACCTCGAGTCCGAGGACCCGGACAAGGACATCTCGATCTACATCAACTCGCCGGGCGGCTCGGTCTATGCGGGCATGGCGATCTACGACACGATGCAGTTCATCAAGCCCGACGTGCAGACGATCTGCGTCGGGATCGCGATGTCGATGGGGGCGCTGCTGCTCGCAGGCGGCACCAACGGCAAGCGCATGGCGCTCCCGCACTCAAAGGTCCTCATCCACCAGGTCTCGGCCGGCTTTCAGGGTCAGGCGACCGATATCGAGATCCAGGCGCGTGAGACGCTGAACATGAAGCGCCTGCTCGAGGAGATCATCGCCGACCACACGCAGCAGCCCCTTGAGAAGGTCGCACACGACATGGAACGCGACTACTTCATGACCGCTGCGGAGGCCAAGGACTACGGCATCATCGACAACGTCATTGCCCATCGCGGCAAGCCACTGACCAAAGCGGCCTAGCCGAACAGGCGAAAAGGAGCTAGAACGTAAGAGATGGCCCGCGCGACCGACGGTAACGAACAGCTGCTCTGCAGCTTCTGCGGCAAGAGCCAGCGCCAGGTGAAGAAGTTGATCGCCGGGCCGGGCGTCTACATCTGCGACGAGTGCATCGATCTCTGCAACGAGATCATCGACGAGGAGCTCACCACTCCAGCGCAGCTCGACCTTGACAACCTCCCGCGGCCCAAGGAGATCTACGAGATCCTGAACGACTACGTCGTCGGGCAGGAGGAGGCCAAGAGGACGCTTTCGGTGGCCGTCTACAACCACTACAAGCGCGTGCAGATGGCGACCGACGAAAACGAAGTCGAGCTGCAGAAGTCGAACATCCTGCTGCTCGGCCCCACCGGCTGTGGCAAGACACTCCTCGCCCAGACCCTAGCCCGCATCCTCAACGTCCCGTTCGCGATCGCCGACGCCACGGCGCTCACGGAGGCCGGCTACGTCGGCGAGGACGTCGAGAACATTCTCCTGAAGCTCATCCAGTCCGCGGACTTCGACGTCAAGAAGGCCGAGACCGGGATCATCTACATCGACGAGGTGGACAAGATCGCGCGCAAGGCGGACAACCCGTCGATCACGCGCGACGTGTCCGGGGAGGGCGTGCAGCAGGCGCTCCTCAAGATCCTCGAGGGAACGGTGGCGAGCGTGCCTCCGCAGGGCGGCCGCAAGCACCCGCACCAGGAGTTCCTCTCGATCGACACCACGAACATCCTCTTCATCTGCGGCGGCGCGTTCTCCGGGCTCGAGCGGATCATCGGCAAGCGGATCGGCAAGAACTCGATCGGCTTCGGCGCCGACATCAAGTCGCGCAAGTCGATCGAGTCGAGCGAGCTCCTGTCCCAGGTGATGCCCGAGGACCTCCTCTCCTACGGGCTCATCCCGGAGTTCATCGGCCGGCTGCCCGTGATCTCCGCTGTGCACCAGCTGACGCGCGAAGACCTCGTGCAGATCCTCCTCGAGCCGAAGAACGCGCTCGTCAAGCAGTACCAGCGCTTCTTCAACTACGACTCGGTCGAGCTCGTCTTCACCGAGGACGCGCTCTGGCAGATCTCCGACAAGGCCCTCGAGCGGGAGACCGGCGCGCGCGGCCTGCGCTCGATCATCGAGCATGCCCTCCTCGACGTCATGTTCGAGCTGCCGTCGCGGAAGGACGTCTCCAAGTGCGTGATCACGAAAGAGACGATCCAGCGCAACCTGCGCCCGACTCTCGTCACGAGCGGCGGGGCCGCCCTCGACGTCGAAGAGCTCGAAGAAGAGTCGGCCTAGACCTCCCGGTCCCAGTAGTCGACGTTCGACTCGCGGCGCACCATGATCTGATCACGGTCGCCCTGGCCGGGCCAGACCCCGATCTTGTCGCTGTCCGGATAGACCGCCACCGAAGGCTCGTGCTTGGTCGAGAGCATCAGCACGCGGACGCGGCCGCCACCCTTGTTCATGACCTTGTGCGCGCCCTCGGGCCCTTCCGGAAAGCAGACGACGTCGCCGGGCTCGAGCTCGTCCTCTCCCCCCGGATGGCGTAGCGTCGCCTTCCCCTCGAGCACGATCACCCACTCCTCGTTCCCGTACTCGTAGTGGTAGGCGCAGATGCCCTGCCCTTCGGGAAGCTCGTAGATCGTCGCGCCCATGGTGCTCGCCCCGATCTCCGGACCGATCCGCGCCTCGCCTGCCTTGCAGCCCTCCGGGGAGGTCTCGTCGTAGGCGACCTCGGCCGAGAAGAGGTTGGAACGCCTCGACTCGGTCAGGACGAGCTCCATTCGACCGAGCAGACAGGCACCGGATCTTTGAAGCCCTTGAGCGGGAGCTCGCGGTGGTCGTTCGTCCGAAACTGGCTGAGGTTTCCCATCGTCGCGCGGCTGGCGAGGATCTCCTGGCCGGTCGCGGCGCCCCCGATCCGCGCAGCGGTGTGCACGCCCTTTCCGTGGTAGTTCTCGTCGCGCTGGAGGGCACCGTCCGTGTGAACGCCGATGCGAAGGTCGAACTCGAACTCCTGTGCGATCGCACGCTGCACGGCGATGGCGGCCTGGACGGCGTTCTCGGGATCTTCGAACGCGGCGAAGAACCCGTCGCCAGTGTGGTCGACCACCTGCCCACCGAAGTCGGAGAAGATCGTCCGTAGCGTCTCGTCGTGGCGCCGGAGGACGTTGTTCCAGTGGCGGTCTTCGAGCGTGCTCGCGAGCTCGGTCGACCCGACGATGTCCGTGAAGAGGAAGGTCTTCATGACGGCCCTCGAAACGTCGCGCATGAGATGGCCTGCGACGCGGTCCGCGTCCCGCAGCGCACCGAGGCGCTCGAAGCGCGCCGCGGCCGCTTCCAGCTCCCAGACGGCAGCCTCCTCGTCTCCGCCGAGGCGAAGGGCCAGCCCGCGCTGCTCCCGCGCGCGCGCCGCGTCGTAGGTGGCACCGGTGGACTCCCACACCGTGCGAGCATTGCGGAAGCACGATTCGGCGGCATTCCCGTCCTGTCGCGCCAAATGCAGGACTCCGCGAGCGTAGGAGCTTGCGGCCATGAGCGCGGACGTCTCGAACATGTTCGCCACTTCGGCGAGCTCGTCGGCGAGGCGTTCCCCCGCTTCGAGGTCGCCCGCCGCGGCGGCGATCTCGATGCCCGCGGGAATGAACGGCGTGCGGCTGGCCAGGCCGAGGGTCTCGTCCGAGAGGATCCGCTGGATCGAGGCGAGCGCTCCCTTCGCGTCTCCCCGCGCGAGTCGTAGCAGCGAGAGGCCAGGCTCGGGCGTGCGGCCGTACTCGTCCGCTTCCCTGAAGGCCTGTTCGGCCTGAGCGAGGTCTCCCAGGCGAAGCCTTGCCTCGCCGAGCTCGTAGAACGCCGCTCCTGCGATCCGGGGGGCCCAGGTGCGGAGCTGCTCGCCCGCCTGGCCGGCCAGCTCCTCCGCCTCGTGCAACCGGCCCTTGAAGCGCATGACCTCCGCGTGGTTGACGCGACACATGCCGGGAAACGCAGACATGGAGTTCGAGTCGCAAAACTGGCTCGCCCGGTCCGTCCACTGCCCGGCGCTGTCGTAGTCGGACATGCTGCGGCACGCGCCGATCGTGTTGCAGTAGACGACAAGCGTCGAAAGCGGGTCGAGCTCGCCTCCGAGCGCTGCGGCGCTGGCCTCGTCGAGCAGGAGCTTGCCCTCGGCGACCTCGCCTTTTTGGAGCAGTGCCTCCGCTGCGCGCTGCAGCCCGCGGATCTCGAGGCTGCGGTCGCCGAAGCGCTTGCCGATCTCCTCAGCGCGCTTCCCCTGAGCGTAGGCCTCGTCGTAGTCGTGCTCGCCGAGCGCGACGAGCGACCGCTGGACGGCCCAATAGCCATGCTCCGGCCCCTCTTCCGACTCGTCCAGCAGGCTCTTCGCCCGCGCAAGCCAGCCGCTCGCGACCGAAGCCTTGAGCTGGTTCTTGGATTCGTGGGCAAGCGTTGTCGCCATGAGGCCCGCACGCGCGTTGTTGCCCTGCTCGAGGTAGCTGGCGTACGCGCGTTCGGTTGCCGCCATGGCGTCTTCCCAGTTGCCTTCCCACAGCGCGGCCTGCGCAAGGAGCTCGAGGTCTTCGGCGGCGAGACCGCCGGATGCCTCGGCCTCTTTCAGCAGCCGGTAGCCCTCCTCCCAGTCACGGCGAAGGACGGCCTCGCGGCCTGCATCGAGGGGGGAGTCGACGACTTGGCTCATTGGAAACCGATCCGCGCTCAATGCTACAAACTCTTAGCGACCAGATGACAGGCGCGAAGATCCTCATCGTGGACGACGACCAGGACGTCCGGCGACTCCTGGGCCACCGCCTGAAGGCGGACGGATTCGAGCCGATCTTCGCCGGAGACGCGATCTCGGCGGTGCACGAGGCGAGGGTCGGCCAGCCCGACCTGATCCTGCTCGACCTCTCGCTTCCGGCGGGCGACGGCTATCTCGTCATGGAGCGTCTCAAAGCGATGCCCTTGCTCGAGGGCGTGCCGGTGATCGTGGTGAGCGCCCGCGACCCCTTGACCGAGCGGGACCGGATCGGTCATGCGGGCGCCGACGCCTTCTTCCGCAAGCCGTTCGAGTACTCGGAGATCGTCGCGGCGATCCGCAAGGCCCTCGGACACCCCGCCTAGAATCAGCCGCATGGAGCCGCTGTACCGTCCGCAGGGCGTCGAAGAGCGCTGGCAGAAGACGTGGGAGGAGGAGGGCCACTACGAGGCCGACGCCGAGCACGGCGGCCCCACCTTCGTCATCGCCCACCCGCCCCCGAATGTGACCGGCGAGCTCCACATGGGCCACGCCCTCCAGCTCGCCCTCGCCGACACGGTCGTCCGCATGAAGCGCATGCAGGGGTTCAACACCCTCTTCCAGCCCGGCTACGACCACGCCGGCATCTCGACCCAGAACGCCGTCGAGAAGGAGCTCGCAAAGGAGGGGAAGACCCGCCACGATCTCGGGCGGGAGGCATTCGAGGCACGCGTCTGGGAGTGGCTGCGCCTATACGGGCGCACGATCATGACCCAGTTCCGGCGCATGGGCGCCTCGCTCGACTACCGCCGCGAGCGCTTCACGATGGACGAGGACTACGTCCGCGCGGTCATGCGCTGGTTCGTCCATCTCTACGGCAAGGGCTGGATCTACCGGGACAACCGGATCATCAACTGGTGCCCGTTCCACCAGACCGCGCTCTCGGACCTCGAGCTCGCCCACGTGGAGCGCGACGATGCGCTCAGCTACATCCGCTATCCCTTCGCCGACGGAAAGGGCGGGATTACGATCGCGACCGCGCGGCCGGCCACGATCCCTGGCGACGTGGGCGTGGCCGTCCATCCCGACGATTCGCGCTATCGCGACGCCGTCGGGCGCGAGGTCGTCGTCCCGTACGTCGAGCGCCGCGTGCCGGTGATCGCCGACGACGAGGTCGATCCAGAGTTCGGCACCGGCGCCCTCAAGCTCACTCCCGGACACGATCCGCTCGACTTCGAAATTGGCCGCCGGCACGGGCTTCCGGAGCCGTCCGTGATCGCGCCGGACGGGCTCATGGGCGAGGAGGCGGGCGATCTTGCCGGACTGACCCAGGAGGAGGCCGGCGAGCGCATTGTCGCGTGGGCGAAGGAGCGCGGTCTCCTGGAGAAGCGCGAGAGCTACCGCCATTCCGTCGCCCTTTGCGAGCGTTGCGAGTCACGGATCGAGCCGCTCATCTCCCTCCAGTGGTGGTGCGCGATGGACGACCTGAAGAAGCCGGCGCTCGCGGCTCTCGCG
>JBDTRS010000095.1:0-8719 GCA_039931575.1 Gaiellaceae bacterium | reverse complement strand
TCGACTACCGCAAGGGCTTCAAGTTCTCGACGTACGCGACGTGGTGGATCCGCCAAGCGGTCGCCCGTGCGCTCGCAGACAAGGCACGGACGATCCGCATGCCCGTCCACGTCGTCGAGAAGCTGAACAAGATCGGCAGGGCGGAGCGAAAGCTCCTCGCCGAGCTGGGGCACGACCCGACCGCGGACGAGATCGCGCGCGAGCTCGAGATCGACCGCGAGGAGGTCGAGCAGATCCGGCGGAGCGCCCAGGCACCCATCTCGCTGGAGAAGCCCGTCGGCGACGACGAGGAGTCGGAGTTCGGCCACTTTCTGGCCGACCACTCGGTCGCCCAGCCTGACGAGGCCGCGGAGACGACGCTCCGGAAGGAGACGCTCAAGCGCATCCTCTGCGCCCTGTCTCCGCGTGAGCGGCGCGTCCTCGAGCTGCGCTACGGGCTCGACGGCCAGCATCCGCGCACGCTCGACGAGGTCGGGCGGACGTTCAACGTCACGCGCGAGCGCGTGCGGCAGATCGAGAATCAGAGCCTCAAGAAGCTCCAAGCTCTCGCCGAATCACAAAAGCTCCGCGACGTCGCGGCCTAGCCCGTCTGGAACAACGCTCGCGGCAGGATCCGGCGCTCGCGAACGCGCGCCGTACTCATCTGTACTGTCTCGCGTCCGCTCGCTTGGCTCCTTGGCGACCCCCGCCCCAGACGAGCTAGGACAATGAGGGTGCCGAGCGCCGTCCCAGCAGCCTCAGGAATCTTGGACGACTAGACTCGCGGGCCGTGAGCGCCCAGCCCGAGCAAGCCTGGCTCGACGAGCTCTACGAGTGGCTCCGCATCCAGAGCGTGAGCGCCGATCCGGTGCACCGGGACGACGTCGCGCGCGCCGGCGAGTGGGTGTGCGAGTTCGTGCGCTCGGCGGGCGGTGACGCCGAGCTCGTGGAGACCCCGACCTTCCCGCTCGCGGTCGGCGAGATCCGGGCCTCGAGCGGGGCAGGTGAAGCACCAACGGTGATGCTCTATGGCCACTTCGACGTCCAGCCGCCAGCGCCGCTCGAGCTCTGGGAGTCAGATCCCTTCGAGCCCGAGATTCGCGACGGCTACGTCTATGCGCGGGGATCGGTCGACGACAAGGGCAACGCCTACCTCCTGCTCAAGGCGGCGCGCCTCCTGGCCGAGGAGGGTGCGCTTCCGGTCAACGTCCGCGTCGCGTTCGACGGCGAAGAGGAGACAGGGGGCCACTCGATCGTCGAGTTCCTCGAGGCTGACGAGCGGGGGGCCGACGCCTGCCTCATCTTCGACAGTGGCATGCCCCGTGAGGACGTGCCCTCTTTCGACCTGGGCACGCGCGGGCTCATCTACTTCCACATTCGCCTGAGAAGCGGCGAGCGCGACCTCCACTCCGGGATGTTCGGCGGCGCGGCGCTGAACGGCGTGCACGCGCTCATGCAGGTGCTCGAGGCCGTCATCGCGCTTCCCGACGAGCTTCGCGCCGGAGTGATCCCTGCGACCGAGGAGGAGGTGCGCTCGTGGCTGGAGCTCGACCCCGGGGCGGCTGTCCTCGAGGAGGCCGGCGCGAAGCCCATGGATTCCCAGGCTGGGGAGGACTTCTACGCGCGCACCGTCGCCGGCCCGTCGGTCGACGTCAACGGGATCGCCGGAGGCGAGCCGCTGTTGCAAAAGACCGTCCTCCCCGTGGCCGCCGAGGCGAACGTCTCGATTCGGCTCGCCCCCGGGCAGGACGTGGAGGAGATCGCAACCGCGTTCGAGCGGCTCATTCGCGCCGCAGCGCCCGAGGGCGCCGAGATCGAGGTCGAGCGCTGGTCGTCCGCGCCTGCAGGGCTGATCTCGCCCGACGCCCCGGCGGTGAGGCTGGCCCAGGACGCCTTCGAGCGGGTACTCGGCCGGCGGCCGCTCCTCTTGCGCACGGGTGGGACGCTCCCGGTCGTGCCTGCTCTAGCCGACAAGGGGATTCCCACGATCCTCTCGGGCTTCGCGATTCCCGGCGCCAACGTGCACTCGCCGAACGAGCGGTTGCTCGCGCGCTACATCCCACTCGGCGTCGCCGCGGCGCGGGAGACCCTCACTGCCTTCTGCGGCCTGCCGCGCTAGACGAGCGCGGGGTCTTCGGTGTGGGCGTGCCCGTGCTCGGGCACGAGCCACTCGTGGCCGAACCGCCGCATCTCGTCGATGATCGGCAGGAGGGCCTGGCCCTTGTCGGTCAGCGAGTAGTCGACGCGCCGGCGGGCGCTGGTCCGTTGGAGGATTCCTTCCTGCTCGAGCACCCGGAGCCGCTCTGACAGAGTCCGCGGGCTGATCCCCGGGCACGAGCGCTCGAGCTCGGAGAAGCGGCGCGACCCTTCTGACAGGTCGTGGACGATCACCGCGGTCCACTTGGAGCCGATGATGTCCGCCGTGCAGGCGACGGAGCAGTTGGAGTCATGGACTGCACGCATCGTGCGCATGGACTCATTGTACTGGGCGCGCATTCAATTCCAGGGAGGCGGGTTGTGAACCCAGCGCCCGCCGAGCATCGTCGCCACGACGGCCACCTGGTCGAGCTCCTCGGGAGGCCGGTCGAACGGGTCGCGGTCGAGGACGACGAGATCGGCGAGGCGCCCGGGGACGAGGCGACCGCGGCGGCGCTCCGACCCCTCGAGCCAGGCGGGCGAAACGCACGTCGCCTCGAACGCCTGCTCGATCGTCACGGCCTGCTCGGGGTGCCATGGCGCCCGGTCGTCCAGAGTCCGGAGGACGCCGGCGCGAATGCCCGCGAGGGGGTCGAGCTCCTCGATCGGCGCGTCCGAGCCGTTGACCACCACGGCGCCCGAGTCGACGAGCGAGCGAAAGGCGTAGGCGTGCTCGGTCTTCCCCGCCCAGAACCTGTCGGCCAGATCGCGGTCCGAGGGTGCGTGGCTGAACTGCACTGACGCCGCGACTCCGAGTTGGGCGAACCGAGGCACGTCCTCGGCGGTCAAGAGCTGGGCGTGCTCGATTCGCGGCCGCAGGCCGCGCCACTCGTCGCGCGTCGCCTCGAACGCGTCCAACGCCTCGCGGTTGGCGAGATCGCCGATCGCATGCACGGCCACGGGGAAGCCGGCGCGCGCCGAGCGGCGGACGATGTCCTCGAGCTCAACGCGGCTCGTGATCTCGACCCCGGAGCCGTCGAGCATGCGCGCCGTCTGGGAGCCGAGGGTCCCGTCCATGAACGTCTTGATGTAGCCGACGCGCAGCAGATCGTTCCCGAGCCCGGCTGTCATCCCGAGCTCCGCGATCCGGTCGACGTGGTCGTGCGGGAGGGACTGCCAGACCCGGAGGGTGAGCGACTCCTCGCGGTGCAGCTCCTGGAAAACGGCCAGAGCCCCCAGCCAGCCGTCCTTGTCGTGCACCGCCGTGACGCCGCGAGAGTTCGCAAGGCGTACGCCTGCGCGCGAGGCCTCCACCATTTCTTCGTGGCTCGGGCGGACGTGGCGGTCGCGAAAGTGCCAGGCGCATTCTTCCCGCAGGACGCCGGTCGGCTCCCCGCGCTTGTCGCGCTCGACCACTCCGCCGGGGACCTGCAGCTCGCCATTCGCGTGGGCGAGGGCGGCCGAGTTGAGCCAAAGGGAGTGGTAGTCCCGGGCCATGAGCGCGACGGGGACGTTGCCGGTGACCTTGTCGAGCGCCTCCTTGGTCGGCTCGACCGGGGGCGACCAGTCTCCGCTTCGCCAGCCAAGCCCGCGCAGCCATCGCCCCGCCGGAACGGTGGCCACCGCCTCGGACACGCGGGCGAGGGCCTCCTCGAGCGAGCGCGTTCCCTCCAACCGGACTTGCCGTTGCGCCAGGGCCCAGGTGGGGAGGTGGACATGCGAGTCGGTGAAACCGGGGACGACGCAGCGCCCTCCGAGATCGACCCGGTCGGGACTCGCGAGCGCCGTCTCGTGCGTCCCGATTCCGCCCGCCACGAGTTCGCCCGCGATCGCGAGCGCTCCCGCCCGCGGCAGGGAAGGGTCGAGCGTGCGGATGACGCCGTTCTCGAGGATCACGCGACCATCTCGCCGCAAAGATAGAGCTTGCCGTGATGAGCTCGAGCTGAGCCCTGGCCGCAGAGGTCGTTCGGGGTGTGTCTCCGGCCGGTTCGACGACAACCGCTCGAGTCACAATCCAGGAGTGCCGCGCGCCCGTATTCCCCGGTGATGCGTCTTCTTTTTCTTCCGCTCGTCTGGCTCGTCTGGCTCCCCGTCCTCGCGGGCTGCGGCTCCGGCGGCGAAACCACCCCCGCGGCGGCCCCAGGTCAGGCGATTGCGATCGCCCCCACAGAGTTCGCGTTCGACCCTTCGTCCATCACGATCGACTCGCCAGGCACCTACGCCTTCGACCTCTCGAACAATGGAAGCGTCGGACACGCCCTCGAAGTCGAAGGACAGGATGTCAAGGAGGAGACCGAGACCGTTGCTCCGGGAAGCTCGGCGCAGCTCACAGTCACTTTCTCCAAGGCCGGGACGTATGAGTTCTACTGCCCGGTCGACGGCCATCGCGGGCAGGGAATGGAGGGCACCGTGGCCGTCGGCGGCGGGGGCGGGGCAACCGGGACGATGATGGAGAACGAGGGCGGAACCGACACGGGCGGTGCCGGCTACGGCGGCTATGGCTATGGAAGCGGGTAAGCGCGCGGCGGCCGTACCATTGGCGCCGTGGACGCGCTTCTGATCGTCGACTTCCAGAACGACTTCACCCCGGGCGGGGCGCTTGCGGTCGCAGACGGCGACCGCATCGCTGGTCCGATCGATTCGCTCCTCGACTCCTTCGATCTGGTCGTCGCCACGCGCGACTGGCATCCGGAAGACCACGGCTCCTTCGTCGGGGTCGAAGCCGATCCCGCAACGTGGCGCGGAGCGGATCCTCCATCCATCTGGCCGGTGCACTGCGTGCAGGGGACGCCGGGCGCAGAGCTCCATCCCGCGCTCGACCGGACGAAGGTCGATGTCGTGATCGACAAGGGCCAAGACCCGGCGAGCCAGGGCTATTCCGGCTTCCAGGACACGAGCCTCGGCGACTTGCTCCGCGAGCGCGGGGTCGACCGGCTCTTCGTCACGGGCCTCGCCACCGACTATTGCGTCAAGAACACGGCCCTCGACGCCCTGCGCGAGGGCTTCGACGTCACCGTCGTCGAGGACGCCGTCCGCGGTGTGGAGGTCAATGCGGGCGACTCGGAGCGCGCGCTCGAGGCGATGGAGCGCGCAGGGGCTCAGCTCGAGGTGTCCTCGGAGATCCTGCGCGAGCGGGCGAAGGCCTAGGCCGCCGCCGCGCGGGCGGCGATCAGAGTCCGCGCCAGCCGCAGGACCGCAGCGGCGTGGCGGGCGGCGCGGCGGTCCGAGAGCGCGCCGGGTGCGAGTTCGACGACGAACGAGCTCGTCCCCGGGAAGCGGTGGTTCTGCCAGTTCGGCGCGGTGCCGTGCGGCCAGCGGATCCGCCGGAACGCCATCCCCGAAAAGCGTGCATACGCCCTCGCCGCCGGCACGCTCTGCCCCCACGCCCGCACGATCGTCTGCGGCTGGTGGTACCAGATCGTGAGCTCCGGCCTGATGCGCCTGACCAGGGCGCGGACGGTCCTGGTCTCGGGCTCCGACCACGGGTACGGGCCGGAGTACTCCGGATCCCAGCGGCTTCCGATCGGAATCCATTCGGAGCCGAAGTTGCGGTTGAGGTCGACGCCTCGCCCGTTCTGGCGTACGCCCAGGCGCCAGCCGTCGGGGTTCACGTTGTGGACGATCCAGAGGTCGAAGCGTCCGGGCGCGGCCGCCCGCACCAGCTTGTGGGTGATGGCGGTCCCGGCGCACTCGGTGCCGTGGATGCACCCGACGATGAGCACCTTGTGGGCACTTGCGGCATCCCCGAGGCGGTAAGCCTTGATCGCCCGTCCCTGCACGGACTGACCGACGACCTCCGAGCTCCTGGTCGGATCGGACGAGGCGAGCGCCAGCGCTGAGAGGAGGATCTCGATGCCCATGGAGCGAGTGCGACGACCGCGAGACTAGCGGTTTCCACGTCTCGGACGAGGGAACCCAGCGTGGCCCGACACGCGTAAAATCGCCGCCGGTGGCCTGGGATCCGCTTTCAGACGAGCAGCGCGAGATTCGCGAGCTCGTGCGCACGCTCGCCCGCGAGCGGATCGCTCCGCGCGCCGCTGAGATCGACGAGTCCGGGGAGTTCCCCTGGGACATGGTCGAGCTCCTGCGCGAGCACGAGATCTTCGGTCTCGCTTTCGACCCGCGCTACGGCGGAGCGGGAGCGGGAGCGCTGATGCTCCTCGTCGCCGTCGAGGAGATCTCGCGCGCTGACGCGACCATCGGGCTCATCCTCGCCGTCCAGGAGCTCAGCTCGCTTGCAGTGAGACTGGCAGGGAGCGACGAGCAGAAGGAGCGCTTCCTGCCGAAGCTCGCAAGCGGCGAGTGGATCGGCGCCTACGCCCTGACCGAGCCGGGCTCGGGCTCCGATTCGGCGGCGATGCGCACCGAGGCCCGCCGGGACGGCGAGGAGTACGTCCTCTCCGGATCGAAGCGCTTCATCACGAACGCCGGTGTCGCGCACCTCTACACGGTCTTCGCAAAGACGGACCCCGCTGCGGGCCATGACGGAATCTCCTGCTTCATGGTCGAGGCCGACACGCCCGGGTTCGAGGTGGGGCGCATCGAGCCGAAGCTCGGCATCAAGGGGTCGACGACCGGCGAGATCTTCTTCAACGATTGCCGCATCCCCGCCGCGAACCTCGTCGGCTCGGAGGGAGAGGGCTTCAAGATCGCCATGCGCGTGCTCGACCGCTCGCGGCCGGGAATCGGGGCACAGGCGCTCGGGATCGCCCAGGGCGCGACCGACTTCGCGCTCGAGTACGCCAAGACGCGCGAGACGATGGGCAAGCCGATCGTGGAACACCAGCTGATCGCCGCCAAGCTCGCCGACATGGAGGCGAAGTGCGAGGCCGCCCGCGGCCTCCTCTACAAGGTCGGGCTCATGATCGACGAGGATGCCCCCGGCCTCACGAAGCAGTCGGCGATGGCGAAGCTTCTCTGCTCCGACGTGGCGATGGAGGCGACGACCGAAGCGGTTCAGATCCTGGGTGGCTACGGCTACATGAAGGAGTACCCGGTCGAGCGCATGATGCGGGACGCGAAGATCACCCAGATCTACGAAGGGACGAACGAGATCCAGCGGCTCGTGATCGCCCGCGAGATGGTGCGGGAGACGCGCACCTCCGTCCTCGCGGAAGTCAGCTGAGCGCTCGCTACGACGCGATCGTGGTCGGCTCGGGGCCGAACGGCCTCGCGGCCGCGGTCACGCTCGCGCGGGCGGGTAAGCGCGTGCTCGTGCGCGAAGCCGAGGAGACCGTGGGGGGCGGTACGCGCTCGGCCGAGCTGACCCTTCCGGGCTTCGTGCACGACGTCTGCTCATCCATCCATCCGTTCGTCCCTGGGTCACCGTTCTTCCGAGAGCTGCCGCTAGTCGAGCACGGGCTCGAGCTGGTCCACCCCGCGGCGCCCCTGGCCCATCCGCTGGACGACGGCACTGCGGTCCTCGTCGAGCGCTCGGTGGACGAAACCGCGGCGGGCCTCGGCGAGGACGCGGGTGCCTACCGGAGGCTGATCGCGCCGTTCGCGGCCGACTGGGACGAGCTGGAGGCGGCCGTGCTCGGCCCGCTCACGCGCCTTCCGCGTCACCCGCTCACGCTCGGCCGCTTCGGTCTCCACGCGTTCCGCTCGGCCACGGGGCTCGCGACCCAACAGTTCGCGGGCGAGCGGGCCCGGGCGCTCCTTGCCGGCTGCGCGGCGCACTCGATCGTGCCGCTCGAGCGCAGCCCGACGGGGGGATTCGGGCTCGTGCTCCTCCTCTCCGCGCATGTTTTCGGGTGGCCCTTTCCCCGCGGTGGCTCGCAGCGGATCGCCGACGCCCTCGTCTCGGTGCTCCACGAGTTGGGCGGTGAGGTCGAGGCCGGGGCACCGGTCGACTCGCTCGCCGCCCTGCCGCCAACCCGTTCGGTCTTCTGTGACGTCTCGCCGGGCGAGCTCGTCCGCATCGCAGGCGACCGGCTGCCGTGGGACTACGTGCGCCGGCTCGGCCACTATCGGCACGGTCCGGGCGCCTTCAAGGTCGACTACGCGCTCGACGGCCCGATCCCCTGGGCGGCGTCCGAGTGTGCTCGGGCCGGCACGGTCCACCTGGGTGGAACGCTGGCAGAGATCGCAGAGTCCGAGCGGGCCCCCTGGCGCGGCCGCCATGCGGAGCGGCCCTTCGTCCTCCTCGCTCAGCACAGCCTCTTCGACGAGGCGCGCGCTCCCGCCGGAAAGCACACGGCCTGGGCCTATTGCCACGTCCCGAACGGGTCGGCCTTCGACATGACCGAGCGCATCGAGGCCCAGATCGAGCGCTTCGCGCCGGGCTTCCGCGAGCGTGTGCTTGCGCGGAGCGTCCTTCCTCCCCAGGAGCTCGAGCGCCGCAACCGCAACCTCGTCGGAGGCGACCTGAACGGCGGCGCCGCGACGCTCTGGCACCTCGCTGCGCGGCCCGTCTTGAAGCTCTCCCCCTACAAGACGCCCGTCCGGGGGCTCTACCTCTGCTCCGCCTCCACGCCCCCCGGAGGCGGCGTTCACGGAATGTGCGGCTACTTGGCGGCCGAGGCCGCTCTCAAAGACGCCTTGTAGACGCGCTTGGCCGCCTGGTAGGCCTCGAGCGCCTCAGGCGAGTCGACGTCACCGAGCG
>JBDTRS010000094.1:0-8833 GCA_039931575.1 Gaiellaceae bacterium | reverse complement strand
GCGTCCACCTCGAGCTCGGCGGCAAGGCGCCGGTGGTCGTCTTCGACGACGCCGACCCGGCCGCGGTGGCCGAGGCGATCAAGACCGCGGGCTACTGGAACTCCGGTCAGGACTGCACGGCCGCCTCGCGCGTGGTCGCGGGCCCGAAGATCTACGACAAGCTGCTCGAGCAACTCGTTCCCGCCGTGGAGTCGCTGCACGTGGGCGATCCCGCCGAGGGCGACGACATCGAGATGGGCCCGGTGATCTCCAAGGACCAGCAGGAGCGCGTGTTCGGCTTCCTCGAGCGCGCCAAGAGCGCCAAGGCGACGATCCTCACCGGCGGCGACTCAAACGGTGACCGCGGGTTCTTCGTCAAGCCGACGGTGGTCACGGATGTCGGGCAGGACGCCGAGATCGTCCAGCGCGAGGTCTTCGGGCCGGTCGTCAGCGTCCAGCGCTTTGCCGATGACGACCAGGCAATCGCCTGGGCCAACGACGTCCGCTACGGCCTCGCCGCGTCGGTGTGGACGCGGGACATCGGCCGCGCGCTCAACGCGGCGCGCAAGCTCCAGTTCGGCACCGTCTGGATCAACGATCACATCCCGCTGGTCTCCGAGATGCCGCATGGCGGCTTCAAGGAGTCGGGCTACGGCAAGGATCTGTCGGTCTACTCGCTCGAGGACTACACGCAGATCAAGCACGTGATGGCCAAGATCGACTAGAGACGACAGGCGAGCCGAAGGAGCGAATGGCAGTCGAGGAACGAGTTCAGCCGCCCACCGCGGTGGGCGCCGGGGATTCCGCTCCCGACGTCCGGCTGGAGCGCGTCACTAAGCGCTTCGACGACGTTGTCGCGGTCGACCAGCTCGACCTCGAAGTTCCGCACGGGAGATTCTTCGCGCTACTCGGGCCCTCCGGGTGCGGGAAGACGACGACGCTCCGCATGATCGGCGGCTTCGAGGAGCCGACCGACGGCACGATCTACCTGGGTGACAGCGACGTCACGGGCCTGCCGCCGTACAAGCGTGACGTCAACACAGTCTTCCAGAGCTACGCGCTGTTCCCGCATCTCTCGCTCTTCGAGAACGTCGCATTCGGCCTCCGCCGGCGCGGTGTCAGGGGTGGCGATGTACGCAAGCAGGTGTCCGAGATCCTCGACCTCGTGCAGCTCTCCGGTATGGATCGGCGCAAGCCGCAACAGCTCTCGGGCGGCCAGCAGCAGCGCGTCGCGCTCGCCCGCGCGCTCGTCAACCGTCCGCGCGTCCTCCTCCTCGACGAGCCGCTCGGCGCCCTCGACCTCAAGCTGCGCAAGGAGATGCAGCTCTTCATCAAGGGCCTGCAGCACGAGGTCGCGACCACGTTCATCCACGTCACGCACGACCAGGAAGAAGCGATGACGATGGCCGACTCGATCGCCGTCATGAACAGCGGCCACATCGAGCAGCTCGGCTCGCCGGACGACCTCTACGAGCGGCCCGCGACGCCCTTCGTCGCTCGCTTCCTGGGAGTGTCCAACCTGCTCGAAGGTGTGTCCGGAGGCGACGGCACCGTCCGGCTCGGCGACGGCACCGTCGTCCGCGCACCCGGGGCGAGGGGCCGCTCCGGCCCTGTTGCCGTCGGGATCCGCCCCGAGAAGATCCGCCTCGGCCGGGCTGACGAGAACGCGCTTACAGGCAGGGTGACCGAACGGGCCTACATCGGCGTCTCGACGCAGTACGTCGTCTCGACGCCCCACGGTCCGATCACCGTCTACGTACAAAACAGCGATTCCAGCAGCACGGCAACTGTCCATCCGGGCGACCAGGTCACCGTTTCCTGGAGCCCCGAGGCCACGTTTGTGGTCGATCCCGAGAAGGAGAGCAGCGAATGACAGACCCCCGGTTCAACGACCCGATCACCCGGCGGCAGCTCCTGCGGCGCGCAGCTGTCGGGGGTGCCGCGCTCAGCCTTCCGTCCCTGATTGCGGCCTGCGGAGGAAGCGGCGGTATCTCGGGCCAGACCGCCGCGGGCGGCGCGTCGACCGAGGTGACACAGGTGCTGGCCGACAAGCTCACGATCTCGAACTGGCCCCTCTACATCGACATCGACGAGAAGACGAAGAGGCGCCCGACCGTCGACCAGTTCACCGAAGCGACCGGTGTGGCTGTCAAGTACATCGAGGACGTCAACGACAACGAGGAGTGGTTCGGAAAGTTCCAGGCCCAGCTCGCCCAGAAGAAGGCGATCGGCCGGGACCTGACAGTGCTCACCGACTGGATGGCCGCGCGCATGGTGCGCCTCGGTTATGTCCAGAAGAAGGACAAGAGCGCCATCCCGAACGAGAAGAACCTCGTCCCCACGCTCCAGCACCCGACCTGGGATCCGAATCGCGAGTACAGCCTTCCCTGGCAGTCGGGCATGACCGGCATCGCCTACAACGCGAAGGGAACCGGTCCGGTGACCTCGATCGAGCAGCTCCTGACCGACCCGAAGCTCAAGGGGAAGGTGACGTGCCTGACGGAGATGCCGGACACGATGGGGCTGGTCATGCAGTCGAACGGTGACGATCCGACCAAGGTCGACCCCGCCGCGTTCGACAAGGCGATCGCGACGCTGAAGGACGCGGTCGACTCAGGCCAGATTCGCCGCTTCACTGGCAACGACTACGGCGACGACCTCTCCTCCGGAAACGTGCTCGCAGCCATGGCGTGGTCGGGCGACGTCGTCCAGCTCCAACTCGACAACCCGGACCTGAAGTTCGTCCTCCCCGAGGCGGGTGGGAACATCTGGACCGACAACATGCTCATCCCGACCGGCGGTGACGTCTTCACCGCCTCGACCTGGATGAACTTCGTCTACGACCCGAAGATCGCCGCCCAGATCGAGGAGTACGTCAACTACATCTGTCCCGTCGAAGGCGCGAAGGCAGAGCTCCTCAAGATCGATCCGGACGTCGCGAACAACGACCTCATCTTCCCGACCGAGGACATGCTCGCGCGCGTCAAGTCCTTCGATCCCGAGGCGGCCGACAACCCGGACTTCAAGGAGAAGTTCCAGACCGTCACCGGCGCGTAGGGGGTTCCTCTGCTCCACCGTCACCGCTGGGTCACGCCGTACCTCCTGCTCGTACCGGGGCTGGCGTGGCTTGCGTTCTTCTTCCTCGTCCCGATGTACTACCTCGGGTACACGTCGCTCGAGTCGGGCGACCTGTTCACGGGCTACTCGTTCACCTGGGCGTGGAACAACTACGGCGACGCGTACACGCTCTACCGCTCACACTTCATCCGCTCGCTGGAGTACGCGGGTCTCGCGACCCTCATCGCGTTCTTCATCAGCTATCCGCTCGCGTACTGGATCGCGTTCCGCGGCGGCAGGTGGAAGAACCTCCTGCTCCTTCTGATCATCGCGCCCTTCTTCGTCACGTACCTGATCCGGACGCTCGCCTGGCAGACGATCCTCTCCGACAACGGCGTCGTCGTCGGGATCCTCCGCGACCTGCACGTGATCGCACCGGATGGGCGGCTGCTGGCGACCACGACCGCTGTCGTCGCGGGCATCACCTACAACTTCCTGCCCTTCATGGCTCTGCCGCTCTACGTCAGCCTCGAGCAGATCGACCACCGCCTGATCGAGGCGGCTGAGGATCTCTATGCAAGCAGGATGAAGGCCTTCTTCAAGATCACGCTGCCGCTCTCGCTCCCCGGCGTGTTCGCCGGCACGCTTCTGACCTTCATTCCGGCGGCCGGCGACTTCATCAATGCCCAGCTCCTCGGGACGCCCAGGCAGCAGATGATCGGGAACGTGATCCAGCGCCGCTTCAAGGAGGTGGCCGACTACCCGCAGGCGGCCGCGCTCTCCTTCGTCCTCATGGCCGCGATCCTGATCGGGATCCTCGCCTATGCGCGCGCGGTCGGAACCGAGCGCGTCACGACCGGGGCGGTGTGAGCACCGCCACCGACACGGTCCGCGTCGGCGCCCGCCGCAGGCCGGGTGTGCTCGCGCGCTCCTTGGCGTTCACGCGGCGCCAGACGCTCACGCTCTTCGCGCTGCTCGCGTTTCTCTATCTGCTCATTCCGATTGCAGTCGTCGTTGCGTTCTCGTTCAACGACCCGATCGGCCGCTTCAACTTCACCTGGCAAGGCTTCACGCTCGACAACTGGGCGCACCCGTTTGCCTATCCCGACCTGCGCGGCGCCGTGCAGCTCTCGATCGAGATCGCGATCGCGTCGAGCATCGTCGCGACGGCGCTCGGGACGCTCATGGCCCTCGCGCTCGTCCGCTACCAGTTCCGCGGCCAGGGGGCGACGAATTTCCTCATCTTCCTGCCGATGGCGACCCCCGAGATCGTCATGGGCTCCTCGCTCCTGACGCTCTTCCTCAACTTCGGCGACCCGTTCACACTCGGCTTCAGGACGATCCTGATCGCGCACATCATGTTCAACATCAGCTACGTCGTCGTGACGGTCCGGGCCCGCCTCGCGGGCTACGACCGCCATCTCGAAGAGGCCGCTATGGATCTCTTCGCCAACCCGCTGACGACGTTCGTCAAGGTGACCTTGCCCTTGATCGCGCCCGGGATTCTCGCCGCCGGCCTGCTCTCGTTCGCGCTCTCGGTCGACGACTTCGTCATCACGTACCTCGTCTCCGGAGCCGACCAGACCTTCCCGCTGTTCGTCTGGGGAGCCGCGCGCGTCGCCATCCCGCCGCAGATCAACGTCATCGGCTCGGCCATCTTCTTCATCGCCGTCGCGCTTATGCTCGGCAACGTCGTCTGGCAGCGCACGCGCCAACCGAAAGGAGCAACGTGAGCACCGCCGCCACCTCGCTTTCCCCCGCGGAATTGCAGCAGGCTGCCCGCGATCATCTCTGGCTGCATTTCACCCGCATGTCGAGCTTCGCGGAAGGCGAGGACGTGCCGATCATCGTGCGCGGCGACGGCTGCTATCTCGAGGACATCAACGGGAAACGCTACCTCGACGCGCTGGCGGGGCTCTTCGCCGTCAACATCGGCTACGGCTTCGGCGAGGAGATCGGGGAGGCGGCGGCGGCACAGTTGCGCGAGCTCCCCTTCTACACGAACTGGAACTATGCGCATCCACGCGCCATCGAGCTCGCCGCCGAGGTGGCCTCGGTCGCTCCCGGCGACCTCAACCGCGTCTTCTTCGTCTCAGGCGGGTCCGAGGCGGTCGAGTCGGCCTGGAAGCTCGCGCGCCAGTACCACGCGGCCCGCGGCGAGCGCCGCTGGAAAGCCGTCTCCCGCCGGATCGCCTACCACGGGACGACGATGGGCGCCCTCTCGATCAACGGGATCGCCTCGCTCCGAACGCCGTTCGAGCCGCTCGTCCCCGACGTGTTGCACGTGCGCAACACCAACCGCTATCACCGCCCGCCCGAGGAGACCGAGGCGGAGTTCACCGCCCTCCTTCTCGAGGAGCTCGAGGAGACCATCGAGCAGACCGGCTCGGAGACGGTTGCGATGGTGATCATGGAGCCCGTCCAGAACGCGGGCGGGTCCTATACGCCGCCGGAGGGGTACTGGCGTGGAGTGCGGGAGATCTGCGACCGCTACGGCATCCTGCTCTGCGCCGACGAGGTCATCACCGGCTTCGGCCGCATCGGTGCCTGGTTCGGCTCCGAGCGCTACGACATCCGTCCCGACATCGTCACGTCCGCCAAGGGCCTCTCCTCGGCCCATGCGGCAATCGGAGCCGTTATCGCCCGGGACGCCGTCATGGAGCCGTTCCTCCAGGGCACGGCGATGTACAGCCACGGCATCACGTTCGGCGGCCATCCGGTCATGGCGGCGATCGCCCTCAAGAACATCGAGATCATGCGCCGGGAGCGGATCGTGGAGCACGTGGCCGAGAAGCAGGTCGACTTCCACCGGACGCTCTCGCAGCTCCTCGACCTGCCCATCGTGGGTGACCTGCGCGGAACCGGCTTCTTCTACGCCCTCGAGCTCGTCAAGGACAAGGAGACCCGCGAGACCTTCGACGAGGAGGAGTGCGAGACGCTTCTGCGCGGGTTCCTGTCGCCGCGTCTCTTCGAAGCCGGGCTCATCTGCCGGGCGGACGACCGTGGAGACCCGGTCATCCAGATCTCTCCCCCGCTCGTCGCCGAGCAGGAGCAGTTCGACGAGATCGTCTCCATCCTCGGCGAGGTCCTCACCGAGGCGCAGGGCAAGATGGGACGCTAGCCCTCTGGACGGCCGGGTCAGCCCGGGCAAAGCCCGGCCTTGCCGACCTATTGCCTCCCTTGCGAGCTTCGCTCCAGAGGACTCGCGGGCGCTAGCGCCTAGGCCCCGGCGTACTCGAAGGTGGCGTACTCCGTGTTCTTCCCGGTGTGGTCGAACTCGACCTCGCCCTTGACGCTGAAGTGGGTCGAGGTCGCGCACCAACCCTCGTTGAAGACGAGCCCCTCCGGCAGCACGACCGCCGCTCGCGTCTCGGCGCCGCTCACCGGATTCTTGATCGGCTCCATCTGCAGCTCGACGACGTCGCCGACCTTCAGGCGGCTGCGTTCGGCGGCGAGCTCGACCTCGAATGGCGCGGGGTGGACGCCGACGAGCTCGTAGGTGTTGATGAAGACGCCCCACGGCCCGCCGGCCTCGCCTCGCGCGAGGGTCTCGAGCGCCTCGCGCTGCTTCTCGTCGGCGCGCTCGTCGTAGTAAACGACCGCTTTCCCGCCGCCCTCGTGGATCGCGCGCGGCCAGTCGGCATAGACGCCGAGGGTGAGGCCGTCCAGCGAGACCTCTCCGTAGTTTCCCTGCTCGATGTGCCAGGTCCAGCTGCCTTCGCAGTCCCCGGTGGTCGGCGGCGCGTTGAAGTTGCACGGGCAGCCGAAATCGCAGTTACAGGCCACCAGCACGGTTCCCTTGACTTTCCAATCAGCCATCTCAGTCTCCTTTCACACTACGACGACGATGATGCCCGCGACCAGGAATCCGACCCCGGCCACGCGGCCTAGCAGTTGCCCCCCGGGCAAGAGCTTCTCTCCGGCGACGACGAGCGCGATCGCCACGACCCACGCGAGCGACATCGATCCCGCCACAACGAGAACGCTCATCAGAGCCCAGCAGCACCCGACGCAATAGGCTCCGTGCTCGACCCCCAGCCTCAGCGCGCCCAGCTTTCCCGGGTGCCAGTGGGTGACGAGGAAGTCCACGGGGCTGCGGCAACGCTTGAGGCAGGCGGTCTTGAGCGGGGTGAGCTCGTAGAGGCCCGCGGCGATGAGGACTGCCCCGACGACGCGGTTGCCCGGGTTTGGTAGGCGCATGACGACTTCGTATGCGACCAGCCCGGTCGCCGCCCAGACGAGCAGATAGCCGGCCGTGAGCAGCGCGGAATGGGAGGCGGTCGAACGTCTCCCGTACAGAAGTACGAGCGGCGAGGCGGACGGGAGCATCATGGCGGCCATCATCGCCGTCCAGGCTCCGAGCCAAAGGCCAGCGCCCATCGGCATCTCGTCGCCGATGGCAAGGAGGGCAGCCCAGGCAGCCGTCGCAGCCAGGAGCAACCCTGCGCCGACGACGAGAGACGGTGCGCGGACGCTTACGCCCAGTCCCATAACGCGTTCACGATTTTCCACCCTTCTTCCGTCCTTCCCAGGTGGAGATACTCGCGGTAGACGTTCGAATGCACAACCACGGTCGCGATTGGCCCGTAGACCTCCACCACTTCGACCTCCAGCTTCCGCTGCTCGGGATCGCTTCGTTTGCCACGCCCCTCGGCGGTCAGCTGGATCATCCCCGGAGCAGTGTCCTCGTCGAGCTTGCCGTTGCCGAGCGAGCGCTTCGCCAATTGCGGATGCAGGGCGCGCTCCATTCGCCCGGCATCGCCGTCGAACCAGCCCTCGAAGTAATCGAGGACCGTACTCTTGATTGCCTGTTCGTCGGTCATTGCAAAACCTCTGCGATCCGGGCCGCGGCGCGGGCGGCGCCGTCGCTCTCGACGGGCTCGTAGTCGACCTCGCGCCCGATCTCCTCGGCGATCGCGGTCGCGATCGACTCCGGCGTCGTTTCCTCGAAGTTCATGCAGCGGCCGGCCCGGTAGCGCTCGAGCCGGTGGCGAACGTGGTAGTTCTGCTCGAAGTGGTGGCGGAGGGGGAAGTAGAGGAAAGGCCGGCGATTGGCGGTCAGCTCCATCGCCGTGGTGAGCCCGCCCTGGACGACGGCGAGATCGCAGGCGGCGAGATGGCGATAGAGGTTGTGGACGTACGGGCGCACCTCGAGACCGTCCCCCTGCGGCAGCGATGCGGGGTCGATGCGAGGCCCGGCGACCACGACCATGCGGAGCTCCGGCACGAGGCTCTTCGCCACGGGGAAGGCTTCGATCACGCGGCGGAAGAGGTGGCCCCCCACCCCGGAGCCCCCGACTGTGACGATGCAGACCAACTCGCGGGGCTCGTACCCCAGCTCGGACCGCAGGCGCTCCCGGTCGGAGAGGGCCGCGGGATCGAAGCCGGAGACGTAACCGGAGAAGTCGTAGTGTGCTTCGGTCCAGTCCCGAATGAGCGGGAGCTCTTGTCCGAAGCTGTCCGGAACGACGTCGTCGGGATTCCCGACGAAGATGGCGCGGTCACGCACGCGCGGGAAGCGCGCGATGTGCTCGATCATCTCAGCGTTGTAGTCCGAGGTGAGGAAGGACTCGTGGTCGCCGCCGTCGGGCATCGGCAGCCAACCGACGAAGTCGGTCAGCCAGACGTACGCGGCGCGCTTCTGCTCTGGGTTCTCATGGAGGTAGTAGTCGAGCTCCCAAGCCTCGTCCCCGATCCAGAGGTCGTACTGCTCCTCCTGGACGAGGTCGTGGAAGACCATGAAGTTGGCGAGCAGGATCTCGTCCATCCGCCGCAACGCCTGGAAGCAGTGCAGGTC
>JBDTRS010000093.1:0-8911 GCA_039931575.1 Gaiellaceae bacterium | reverse complement strand
CCGGCTGCACCTCGATGACGTCGCCGCGAACACGGAAGCGGCCGCGACCGAGGAACGAGTCGTTGCGCGAGTACTGGATGTCGACGAGCTTGCGCAGCATGACGTCGCGGTCGACCTCCATCCCCACGCCGAGGACGACGGTCTTGTCCTCGTACTCGACCGGCGAGCCGATGCCGTAGATGCACGAGACGGAGGCGACGATCACGACGTCGCGCCGCGCGAGGAGCGCAGCCGTCGCTGCGTGGCGCAGGCGGTCGATGTCGTCGTTGATGGACGCGTCCTTCTCGATGTAGAGGTCGGCTTGCGGGACGTAGGCCTCCGGCTGGTAGTAGTCGTAGTAGGAGACGAAGTACTCGACCGCGTTTTGAGGCAGAAACTCGCGAAACTCGTTACAAAGCTGGGCCGCGAGCGTCTTGTTGTGAGCGATCACGAGGGTCGGCTTCTGAATCTTCTCGATCAGCCAGGCCATGGTCGCCGTCTTGCCCGTGCCGGTAGCTCCCAGCAGGGTCTGATAGCGGTCTCCCGCCTGGATGCTGCGCGTCAGCGACTCGATCGCCCGCGGCTGGTCGCCGGTCGGTCTGTATGCCTCGGAAACGTGGAACTCGGCCATGTGACTTCATCGTAGCTTCGGAGGTGCATGGCAGAATCGTCGGGTGCCACGAGTCTCGCGCCGCATGGCGCTTATTGCGGCCGCGGGCTTCGCGGTGGCGGCCGGGGCGACGACCGCGGGCCTCGCGCTGATGCGCTCGTCGGGCTCCGAGACGCGCTCGGGCGCGCCCAACATCGTCCTCATCCTCACCGACGACCAGCGCTGGGACACGCTCCGGGCCATGCCCGCGGTGCAGCGGCTCCTCGTGCAACGAGGCGTCACCTTCGAGAACGGCTTCGTCGTGAACTCGCTCTGCTGCCCGAGCCGCGCGTCGATCCTGACCGGGCAGTACTCGCATTCGACAGGCGTCTACCTGAACGGAGGCCCGAACGGCGGCTTCCAGGCCTTCAGGGACGGCTCCACGATCGCCACCTGGCTGGATGGGGCCGGCTACGAAACGGGCCTCTTCGGCAAGTACCTGAACCGCTACGGGAACACCTACGTCCCGCCCGGCTGGGACCGTTGGTTCGCCTTCTCGGGACACGGGGAACGCGCGCGCCCGGCGCCGTACTTCGACTACTACGTGAATGACGACGGCGAGCTCGTCCGCTTCCGCAAGGCGGACGAGGACTACTCCACGGACGTCCTCGCCCGCCAGGCGGTCGACTTCGTCAACGGCGCGGACGCGCCTTTCTTTCTCTACTTCTCGACCACGGCCCCGCACCGGCCGGCCGTCCCCCCGCCTCGGTACGCGACCACGCCACAGATCTCGGGCCTCGGCCTGCCGCCGTGGCGGCCGCAAAACTACAACGAGGCCGACGTTTCGGACAAGCCCGGGTGGATCCGGCGCCTACCCCGCCTGAACGTCGCCCAGAGCGCCGAGACCGACGATCTCCGGAGGAATCAGTACGGCACGATTCGCGCGGTCGACGACGCCGTTCGCGAGATCGTCCAGGCTCTCGAGGACACGCGGGAGCTCGAGAACACGCTCATCCTGTTCATGTCCGACAACGGCGAGTCATGGGGCGAGCACCGCTGGACGCGCAAGTCCCTTGCCTACGAGGAGAACATCCGCGTCCCGTTCGTCGTCCGCTGGGACGCGCGGATCGCGGAGCCTGGTACGGACGATCACCTCGTGGCGAACATCGACGTGGCGCCGACGTTTGCAGCCGCCGCCGGGGTGCAGGCGCCGGGAGCCGAGGGGAAGAGCATCCTGCCGCTCCTGCGCGGGACACCGGGCGCCTGGCGGGACGACTTCCTCGTCGAGCACCTTCAGCTCGCGGGCGACTCGGAGGGCGCAGCCGCGCCCGGGTACTGCGCGGTCCGGAGCACCCGCTTCCTGTACGCCGCCTACGCGACGCGTGAAGAGGAGCTGTACGACCTGGCGCGCGATCCGTTCCAGCTCGAGAACGTCAGCGCCGAGAGAGGCTATGCCCGCGACCTCGAGAGCCTCCGCAAGCGGCTCCTCACGCTCTGCAACCCGCCGCCGCCCGGCCTCGATTTCGGCTGGCTCGAACCCGGTTAGCCGCTAGCCGGTTCCCAGTTCGGCCTCATAGGCTCGCGCGTAGACGTCGCGGGCGTGCAGGACCTCGTCGACGTACTGACGCGTCTCGGCGAACGCGATGCCCTTGCCGTGGCTCTCCCACTCGTCGACGTTCGCCTGTCCGGCGTTGTAGGCCGCGAGCGCAAGCCGAACGTTGCCGTACTTGTTCAGGAGGCGCCGCAGATAGAACGACCCGTAGCGCACGTTGATCTCGGGGTCCAAGAGGTCGGCGACGCGAAACTTGTTTCCACCCGTGTGCAGGGCGATGCCCTTGGCAGTCGCCGGGAGGAGCTGCATCAGCCCGATCGCCCCGGAGCTGGAACGGGCCCGCGCGTCGAACCTGCTCTCGCGGTAGATCACGGCGGCGAGGAGGGCCGGATCGAGGTTGTAGTTCTTCGCGTGCCCGGCGACGATGTGGTCGTACTCGAGGGGATAGCGGAGGCGGACGTACCAGTCCGGCTCGGTCTGGACGTACGCGAAGGCGCCGCCCCCAGCGGCCAACAAGAACCAGCAGGGAGGCGAAGACCTTCACGCTTCCCTGGCGCTGAGCGTGGCGACGACCCCGGCGACGAACGCGTCCAGATCCTCGAGCGAGCCCTCGTTGACATAGGCGAAGTCCGCCCGCCGCATCTTCTCGTCGTCCGGGATCAAGCGCAGCTCACGGTCCTGCATCGGCCCGATCTGGCGCGAGAGGCGGACCTCGGGCGAAGCGGTGACCACGACGACCGCGTCGAAGCGCTCCTCGCCTCCGACTTCGTACAGGAGCGGCACCTCGGTCACGCAGACCGCCGGCGGCTCCGGCAGCTGCGCGAGGTCCTCGCGCCACCGCAGGTATGTAGCGACGACGCGGGGATGAAGAAGCTTCTCGAGCCAGTCGAGCTCGCGGCGATCCGCGAAGGCGACCTCTGCCACGCGCGCCCGGTCAGCCCCGCCGTCGGGCCCGAAGACACACTCGCCCCAGCGCTCACGGAGCGCGCGCTTCACGTCCTCGTCGGAGCGAAGGAGCTCGTGGACGATCTCGTCGCTCGAGACGACAGCGGCGCCGTGCCGCGCGAAGGCGGAGAGCGCTTCCGACTTCCCTGCTCCAATCCCCCCCGTGACGGCGACCGCCACGGGCTTCCCGCTAGGACTCGTCGTCAGGCGCGGCGGGCTCTGCTTCGAGCGCGGGCTCCGCGCTCGCCTCGGGCTCGGCTTCGGGCTCTGCTTCGAGCGCGGGCTCCGCGCTCGCCTCGGGCTCGGCTTCAGGCTCGGCTTCGGCCTCCGGCGCGACTTCTGCGCTCGCCTCGGGCTCGGCTTCGGGCTCTGCTTCGAGCGCGGGCTCCGCGCTCGCCTCGGGCTCGGCTTCAGGCTCGGCTTCGGCCTCCGGCGCGACTTCTGCGCTCGCCTCGCTCTCGAGGGGCGCCGCCTCCGGGGCGGCCTCGGGGTCCTCCATGAAGACCTCCTCGGACAGCCCGAGCGCGGGGGCTTCGCTTCCGTCCTCGGCCTCGTCGACCCGCTTGAGCGAGAGCGAGAGACGGCGGCGCTCCGCGTCCATCTCGATGATCTTGGCCCGCACGGTGTCCCCCTGCGAGACAACCTCGCGGGGGTTCTCGACGTGATGCTGTGCGAGCTCGGAGATGTGCACGAGGCCCTCGACGCCAGGGACGACCTCGATGAAGGCGCCGAACGTGACGACCTTCGTCACGCGGCCCTCGACCACGTCGCCCTGGTCGTAGGTGTCGATCACCTGCTGCCAGGGATCGGACTGGGTCTGCTTGAGCCCCAGTGAGATGCGCTGGCGCTCGCGGTCGATGTCGAGCACCTTTACCTGAACCTCCTGTCCGATCTCCAGGAGCTCCGAGGGATGGTTGACATGGCTCCAGGAGAGCTCGGAGATGTGGATCAGGCCGTCGATCCCCTCGAGGTCGACGAAGGCGCCGAAGTCGACGATGTTGGAGATCGTGCCCGTGACGACGTCGCCCGGCGACAGGCGGTCGAGAATGGCCTGGCGCATCTCCTTGCGCTCCTCCTCGAGCACGGCGCGGCGCGAAAGGACGACGTTGTTGCGGCTGCGGTTCAGCTCGATCACCTTGCAGCGAAGCTGCTGGGACATGAACTCGTCGAGGTCCTGGACGCGGCGAATGTCGACGAGCGACGCAGGCAGGAAGCCGCGCACGCCGAGGTCGAGGATGAGGCCGCCCTTGACGACCTCGATGACCGTGCCCTCGACGGGCTCGCCGCTCTCCGCGGCCTCTTCGATGCGCTTCCAGGCGAGCTCGAAGCGGGCGCGCTTCTTCGAGAGGATGAGCCGGCCGTCGGCGTCCTCCTTCGTCATCACGAGGGCGTCGATCTCGTCGCCGAGCTGGACCTCGTCGGCCGGGTTGACCGACCGGCGGATCGAAAGCTCGGAGACAGGGATGACCCCTTCGGACTTGTAACCGATGTCGATCAGGACCTCGTCCTTGTCGACGCGCACGACCTTCCCACGTACGACCTCGCCCTCGTTGATGATGGGGAAGGTGGAGTCGTAGTCAGGGATCAGCTCGCCGTCCGGACCCTGGGTCCAGACGTCGTCATCCGACTTTTGGAGATCTGTTTCGGTGATCGTCTCGTTCTGAACCATGAAAGCGCGCGCATTATAGCCACGCGCCCTTGAACCCCCGCCCTATGCCCAACGACGCCCGAGGAACGTGAAGAACCTCCTCACTCTTGCGGTGATCGGCGCCGTCGTGCTGATCGCGGTGTTCGCGGCGGCCGATGCGCTGCGGGGAAAGCCCGCCGAACGCAGGACGACCCCCACGGCCTCGACGACCCCGATCCAGACGGGCCCCACGCGCCTCCCCGGCCCGCAACCCCAGGCGGAGGCGCCGGCCGGCTGGCCGCAGGGTGTCCTGCGCGGGACGCTGACCTTCGCGGACGCCGCCACCTGCCGCCTGCGCGTGATCGGCCTAGCGGGCGGACGCGAGCGCCCCGTGGCCCGGTTCAGGAGCGACTGCGAGATCTGGGCGCCCCCGGTGGGCGCGCGGCTCGCCTACGGGCTCGGGCCTCCTTCCGGTGACGGCTTCACGCCGTTTCGCCTCGCCGATCTCCAGAACCCCAACCGCGAGCTCGGCGGCTATCGGGCGCTCTTCGGCGTTGTCCTCTGGAGCATGGACGGCCAGCATGTCGCCTGGTGCGGCAGGCGCCGGACCGGCTTCGACCTCGCGATCGGCGGCCCGTCGCGCCGGCTCCCTCGCTGCCCGGTTGCATACACGCGCGACAACGAGATCGCTTACGCGGTCGAGAACCGTCTGCTCGTCGGCGAGCGCGCGGTCTTCACCGCCAGGGGCGGCATCACATACGCGAGGTTCGGACTCGACGGATCGCTCGTGATCATCGTCGACGGGAAGCGGCTGGAGCGCTGGGACGGTAGTGCCCTCGTGACGTCGGTGAACCTCTCACCGAGACTCCAAGGTCTCGCCCCCAGCTTGAGCCACGACAACTGCGGAGCGCTCTTCGAACCCCGCGGAGAGGTCGAGCTGCTGGATCTCGGCTGCCGACCCGGATTCGCGCCTCGGACGTTCATCGGCCGCTCCGGAGCGTGGTCTCCGGACGGACGCTGGGTCGCGGTCTCCAGCGACGTGGAGATCCAATTCCATCGGGTGGTCGGCCCTCGCCTGCAGATCGCCTGGCCCGCCGCCGCCGCCGACATGGTGTGGCGACCGAGCTAGCTCGTTGGGACAAACCGAGGCGGGCGCCGGCCGGTATCTTCCGGCGAGATGCGGCGCGCGGCCTTCCTCCTCCTTGCGGCCTTGCTGGCGCTGACGGTCGCAGCATGCGGCGGAGGCGCCGACCGCGCGAGCGCGCCGGGCACCACCGTCGGCGGGTCGAGCGGACGCTTCGCGGGCGGCGAGCTGAACCCTCCGAGCGCAACGCCCGACTTCACGCTCCGCGACCAGAGCGGCGAGGACATCAGCATGGCCGCGCAGCGCGGCAAGCTCGTCCTCGTCACGTTCCTCTACACGAACTGCCCCGACGTCTGCCCGCTCATCACCCAGAACCTGAACCGCGGGCTGCTCCAGCTCGGGCCGAAGCGAAGCCAGGTCCGCGTCCTGGCGATCAGCGTCGACCCGGAAGGCGACACCCCGAAGAGCGTGCGCGCGTACGCCAAGGCACACCACCTCGTGCCCGAGTTCCACTACCTGGCCGGCTCCCGGCAGGAGCTCGAACAGGTGTGGAAGGCCTACGACGTCGCCGCCGTGGCGAGTGACCCCGAGCTCGTCGAACACACTGCGTACACGATGCTCGTCGACCGCTCGGGCAAGGGACGGGTCATCTACGACTCGGGCATGACGAGCGCGGACGTCGTCCACGACATCCGGCTCCTCCTCGCGATCTAGCCATCCCGCCTGGCTTGGTCGAGGCTGGCGCTCCTAGCGATTCTGGGGCGGCGCTCGCAAAGGAGGCAAGCGAGCGGGGGCGAGACAGTACATCGGGGTACGGCGAGCCCCCGCGAGCGCAGCATCCCGCCGCGAGCGTCGTCAGGCCGGCAAAGGCCGGGCTTCCCCGGCCAAGGCCGGCCGGCCAGAAACGCTAGGACTTGGCTTCGTTCCAGTCGTCGCCGGCTCCGACCTCGACGGCGAGCGGCGGGTCGAGCGGGTAGGCACCGCACATCTCTTCGCGGAGGATGTCCTTGACCGCCGAGACCTCCACGTCGGGCGCCTCCACGAGGAGCTCGTCGTGGACCTGCAGGACGAGGCGGGCAGCACGCCCTTCCTCGCGCAGGCGGCTGTGAGTCGAGACCATCGCTTTCTTGATGATGTCCGCCGCCGTCCCCTGCATGACGAAGTTGACCGCCAGGCGCTCGCCGAGCGATCGGGTCTGGCGGTTTGATGCCTTCAGCTCCGGAACCGAGCGCCGACGCCCGAACAGGCTCGTCGCGTAGCCCTCTCGCGTGCAGTGCTCGATCGTCCGCTGAATGAAGTCCTGCACGAGTGGGAAGCGGGCCAGGTACGTGTCGATGTAGGCCTGCGCCTCTTCCCGCGGGATTTCGAGGTTCTCTGAGAGCCCGAAGGCGGAGATGCCGTAGATGATCCCGAAGTTGACCATCTTGGCGACGTTGCGCTCATCCTTCGTCAGCTCCGAGCGTTCCTTCCCGAGCACCTCGGCGGCCGTGGCGGCGTGGATGTCCTCGCCGCGCGCGAAGGCCTCGCGCAGCTTGGGCTCGCCCGAGACATGCGCCAGGATCCGAAGCTCGACCTGGGAGTAGTCGGCCGAGACGAGCCTGTGTCCCGGCTCCGCGACGAAAGCGCTGCGGATCTCCCGCCCGAGCTCGGTGCGGATCGGGATCGCCTGCAGGTTCGGATTCGTCGTCGAGAGCCGGCCCGTGGACGCGACCGCCTGGTTGAACGTCGTGTGCAGGCGCCCGTCCTCCGGAGAGATCAGCTCCGGGAGCGGCTCAAGGTACGTGTTCAGGAGCTTCGAGTACTCGCGCCACTCCTCGAGGACCCCGACCAGCTCATGCTCGCCCCTGATGGAGCGGAGCACGCGTGAATCGGTCGAGTAGCCGGTCTTGCCCTTGCGCCCGGCCGTGAGCTCCAGCTTCTCGAAGAGGATCCGTGCCACCTGCTGGGTCGAGCCGAGCATGAACTCTTCGCCGGCGAGCTCGTGCGCCCGCGTCTGCAGCTCCTCGAGCCGGTCGGCGAGCCGCGCGGTGATCTCGCCCATGCGGTAGGTGTCGATCTTGACGCCCGCGTCCTCCATCGCCGCGAGCACCTCCGTGAGCGGGAGCTCGATCTCGCGGTAGAGCGGGTCGAGCCCTCGCTCGGCGATCCTGATCCGCATGGGGCCGGCGAGACGAAGCGCCGCCGCGGCATGGCGGACGAGCGCGGCGGTCTCCTCCTCGGCCGGCGGCTCGGGCTGCAGCTCGATCCCGTACTCGGCGGCGAGGTCGTCGAGGGCGTAGGTCGCGCGGCCGGGCTCGATCAGGTACGCCATGAGCAGCGTGTCATCCGCAACCGGGAGACGAAGAGGCTTGGCGTCGTGCGCCACGAGCATGGCCTCGCGCAGCTTCGGTGGGAGCTCAGGGCTCCACTCTCCGACGATGACCTCCTTCCGGGCGAGCGCGAAGCGACCGTTCTCGACCGCGAGGGCACCCTCGCCCGTCAAATCCTGACGCGTCAGCGTTGCTTCGCGCCAGGGTACGGCGACGCCTTCGAGCTTCATCGGCGCCGCGGGAATCGCCTCGTCGATCACGTCCACCCGCTGCAGCAGGTTGCGGAACTCGTACTGGCGGAACATCTCCTTCAGCCGCGACCGATCGGGCGGCCGCAGCACGAGGTCCGCAGGGTCGCACTCGAGCGGCAGGTCGCGCCGCATCGTCGCGAGCTCCTTCGAGGCGCGCGCCTGGTCGGCGTGCTCGCGCAGGGCGCGCGCCCGGGCGGGCGAGAGCTCGTCGACGTGCTCGAGCACACCTTCGACGGACCCGTACTGGGCGATCAGCTGCCCCGCTGTCTTGTCGCCGATGCCGGGAACGCCCGGAATGTTGTCGGAGGTGTCTCCCTTGAGCCCGATGAAGTCGGGGACCTGCTCGGGCGTGACGCCGTAGCGGGCGAAGACCCGGTCCGGGGTGTAGACGTGCACGTCGGCCACGCCGCGTGGAGTCATCATCAGCGCGACGTTGTCCGTCACGAGCTGGAAGGCGTCCCGGTCAGTGGAGACGACCGTAGTCTTGATTCCTTCTTCGTCTGCACGCGCTGCGAGCGTCGCGATGACGTCGTCGGCCTCCCAGCCCTCGAACTCGAGGTTGCGGTAGCCGAACG
>JBDTRS010000092.1:0-8970 GCA_039931575.1 Gaiellaceae bacterium | reverse complement strand
TCTTCATCCCGCTGACGAAGCTCTGCCGCGACGTCTGCCACTACTGCACGTTCGCCCAGCCTCCGCGCCGCGGCGAGCGCGCCTACATGCGGGCGGACGAGGTGCTCGGGGTCGCGCGTGCGGGCGCCGAAGCCGGCTGCCACGAGGCGCTCTTCACCCTCGGAGACAAGCCGGAGCTCCGCTACCGCGCCGCCCGTGACGAGCTCGCCGAGCTCGGCTGCGAGACGACGATCGAGTACCTCGCACGCATGTGCGAGCTCGTTCTCGCGGAGGCCGGCCTCCTCCCCCACGTCAACCCGGGCGTCATGACGCGAGACGAGCTGGCGCTGCTGCGCAAGGTCTCGGCCTCGCAGGGGATCATGCTCGAGACGGCCTCGGCCCGGCTCTCGCAGAAGGGTGGCCCGCACTACGGCTCGCCGGACAAGCTTCCGGAGCGGCGGCTCGAGACGATCCGCCTCGCCGGCGAGCTGGAGATCCCCTTCACGACCGGGATCCTGATCGGGATCGGCGAGACCCGCGAGGAGCGGATCGAGGCGCTCGAGGCGATCGCAGCCCTCCACGCCGAGCATGGTCACATCCAGGAGGTGATCGTCCAGAACTTCCGCGCGAAGCCGGGAACGAAGATGGCCGGCGCGCCGGAGCCCACGCTCGACGATCTTCTCTGGACGGCGAAGGCTGCGCGGGACCTCCTCCCAGACGAGGTGCACGTCCAGGTTCCGCCGAACCTCTCCTATGCGGACTTTCCACGACTCCTCGAAGCCGGGATCGACGACTGGGGCGGCGTCTCGCCGGTAACCATCGACCACGTCAATCCCGAGGCGCCCTGGCCGGAGATCGAACGCCTGAGCGCGGCGACCCAGGCGGCGGGCGCCGAGCTCGCAGCGCGCCTTCCCGTCTACCCGGAGTACGTCGCAGACCTCGAGCGGTGGACCGATCCGCGCGTCGCGCAGGAGATCCGCAAGCACGCGGACGCTGACGGGCTTGCCCGGGACGACCGCTGGGCGGCCGGAACGGCGGCTCCCACGCCGCGCCTACCCTCCGAAGCGCCTCTCGACCTCGGCGTGGAGGAGCTCGACGAGGACGGGATCGCCGAGCTCTTCGAGGCGCGAAGGCGCCACCTCGGCGCCGTCCTGGCGGCAGCCGACGAGCTGCGCCGTGAGGTGAACGGCGACGACGTCACCTACGTCGTCACGCGGAACATCAACTACACGAACGTCTGCTACTTCCGCTGCGGCTTCTGCGCATTCTCGAAGGGAAAGCTGGCGGAGAACCTGCGCGGCGCGCCGTACGTCGTGCCGCTCGACGAGATCGTGCGCCGCTGCCGCGAGGCCTGGGACCGCGGCGCGGTCGAGGTCTGCCTCCAGGGCGGAATCCACCCGGCGTTCACCGGCGACTACTACCTCGAGATCGTCGAGACCATCAAGCGAGAGCTGCCCGATCTCCACGTGCATGCGTTCTCGGCGCTCGAGGTCTGGCAGGGGGCGGCCACGCTCGGCCTGCCGCTCGCCGACTACGTCGCCCGCCTGCGAGACGCCGGCCTCGCCTCGCTCCCCGGCACGGCGGCGGAGATCCTCGACGACGAGGTGCGCCGCATCCTCTGCCCGGACAAGGTCACGACCGAGCAGTGGCTCGAAGTGCACGAGACGGCGCACCAGGCGGGCCTGCGCTCGACCGCGACGATCATGTTCGGGGCGGTCGAGGGCCCGCGGAGCTGGGCTCGGCACCTGATCGCCCTTCGCGAGCTGCAGAAGCGCACGGGCGGGTTCACCGAGTTCGTGCCGCTCCCGTTCGTGCACATGGAGGCTCCGATCTACCTGAAGGGCGGCGCGCGCCCCGGCCCCACCTTCCGCGAGGCCGTCCTCATGCACGCCGTCGCGCGGCTGGTGCTCCACCCGCACATCACGAACATTCAGGCGTCCTGGGTGAAGCTCGGCGCCGAAGGGGCGCGGGAGTGCCTGCGCGCCGGGTGCAACGACCTTGGCGGCACGCTCATGAACGAGTCGATCTCCCGCGCGGCGGGAGCGGCGCACGGGCAAGAGATGCCGCCCGAGCTGATGGAGGAGACGATCCGCGCGGCCGGGCGGACGCCGCGCCAGCGCACGACGCTCTACGGCATCCCTCCGGAGGAGCGCACCCGCCTCTCCTACGGGGCGGCACCGCTCGCGGAGCCTCTGAACCCGCACGTGAACGATGCGGGCCTACGCAAGCCGGCGCGGCTCGTGCGCCCCGGCCTCGCGGTCGGCCGCCCGGCCTAGCGCGCTAGAACCAGCGGCCGCGCGCGAACCCTCCGAACGCGATCAGGCCGAGCAAGATGACGATGATGCCGAGCCAGTTGTTCCAGAAGAGCAGGATCAGGATCCCGGCGATGACGACAATGCCGCCGACCGTGAGACCCGAACCCGGGCCGTAGCGCCGTTCCGGTGTTGCCATGCCCTACCTCCTTGTCTCGGCCGCGGCTTCGACCGCGGTCAGTTGCTCCCCGAAGCGTGCCCGCCGGACGAATTGTCCAATCCCCGGCTCGGCCTGGAGCTCGCCGCCCTCGACGAGCACGTTCCCGCGGAGGAGCACCGTCTCGGGAGTTCCGGTCACCTCGGTGCCCTCGTAGAGGTTGTAGTCCGTCTTCGAGTGCTGTGAGGCCGCGGTGATCGTGTGCTTTCGGTTCGGATCGAAGACGACGATGTCAGCGTCCGAGCCGACGGCGATCGTCCCCTTCTTCGGGTAGAGGCCGAAGAGCTTCGCAGGATTCGTCGCGAGCAGTTCGACCATGCGGTTGAGGGTGATGCGCCCTCCCCGCACACCGAACTCGTGGATCATGTGCAGACGGTTCTCGAGGCCCGGGCCGCCGTTCGGGATCTTCGAGAAGTCGTCCTTGCCGATCGTCTTCTGCCCGTCCCAGAGAAAGGCGCAGTGGTCGGTCGAGATGACCGCGAGGACGTCGTTGCGAAGCGCCGCCCAGAGAACGTCCTGGTTCGCCTTGTCGCGTGGCGGCGGCGTGTAGACGTACTTCGCGCCTTCGAAGTTCGGCCGCTCGAGATGCGTGTAGTCGATGAAGAGGTACTGCGTGCAGGTCTCGCCCCAGACGTCCCAGCCCTTCTCACGCGCGAGCGCGATGGGCTCGACCGACTCCTGGCAGGAGACGTGAACGACGTAGAGCGGGCAGCCGGCGACGCGCGCGAGCTGGATGGCGCGGTTGGTCGCCTCGCCCTCGGTCTCCGGTGGACGGGTAACCGCGTGGTACTTGGGCTCCGTCTTCCCTTCCGCAAGCGCCCTCTTGACGAGGACGTCGATTGCGTCGCCGTTTTCGGCATGCACCAGCACGAGCGCGCCGGTCTCCGCGGCCACCTCCATCGTCTTGAACAGCGTCTCATCGTCGACCATGAGGGCGCCCTTGTAGGCCATGAAGAGCTTGTAGGACGTGATCCCCTGGTCGGGGAGCGAGGCGAGCTCCTCGAGCGAGCCACCCTCGCGGAGATCGGTGACGGCCATGTGGAAGCCGTTGTCGATCAGCGCCTTGCCCTCCCGCTTGGAATGCCAGGTCTCGAGCGCGTCGGCGAAGCTCGAGCCCTGCGGCTGGATGATGAAGTCAACGTGGCAGGTCGTCCCGCCGAAGGCGGCCGCGGTGTGTCCTGACGTGAAGTCGTCGATCGTGGTCGTGCCGCCGAAGGGCATGTCCAGGTGCGTGTGCGGGTCGACGCAGCCGGGGAGGACGTACTTGCCGCTCGCGTCGATGACCTTGTCGGCCTGGACGTCGAGCGACTCGCCGATCAGCGAGACCGTCTCGTGCTCGACATAGACGTCTCCGGTGTAGTCGTCTGCGGCCGTGATCACGCGGCCGCCCTTGATGAGCACCGACATCGTTCCTTCGCCTCCTTACGCGCGTGGCCGCCGAAGTATCACTCCGGCGGCCAGCGCCTGCGTTCGCTTCCGGCTATTCGCCGCCCGCCGTCACCTCGACGGTCGGCGCCAGCCAGGAGCCGCCGTTCACGTCGACGCCCTCGCTCTTCAGCGCCTCGATCGCCACCTTGGCGTACGTGTCGACGTAGGCGTCACTCGAGGCCTCGTTCTTGATCACCCCGTAGTCGATGGCGATCTGGGCCGTGTTGGCGAAGTCGTCGGGATTCATGATCCCGATGCCGAGGTCGTTCGGCCAGATCAGCTTGTTGATCTCGTTCAGCTGCCAGCGCTGGTGCCCCTCGCCCAGAGTCGGGCCGTTGTCGAGCACGATCTGCAGGCACTCGTCCGGGTTGTCGCGGCAGAAGACCCAGCCCTTGAAGCTCGCCTTCAGGAACCGCGTGGCGATGTCCTGATTCTTCGCGTCCTGGATCCAGTCGCTGCGGACGAAGACGCCGTCCTCGAGCGCGCCGGTGCCGAGGTCCGACATCTTCAGCACGTTGAGATCGTCGAGCGTGTAGAGCTCGCCCGTGTCCGGGTTCTCCTGCTCGAGCACCTGGGCCAGCTCGTTGTACGTCATCGCGGCGGCCGCATCGACCTCCCGATTCAGGAAGAGGTTCATGTCGAACGGCTGCGCGACCACCTCGACGTCCTTCTGCGGGTCGAGGCCGTTCTTGTTGAGCGCGGCGAAGAGCTTGTGCTCGTTGCCGCCGAGCCAGACGCCGACCTTCTTGCCCGCCAAGGACGCGATGTCGGCGAGGCCGGTGTCCTTCCAGGTCACCTCGGTCATGCCGCTTCTCGCGAAGACCTGCGCGATGTTGACGATGTTGCCAGCCTGGTCGCGGGTCGCGAGCAGGTTGTCGAGCCAGTCGATCCCGAACTCGGCCTGCCCGCCGAGCACGACCTGCTCGGGGACGATGTCCGGGCCGCCGACCTTGATGTCGACATCGAGGCCCTCGTCGTCGTAGTAGCCGTTCGCCTTGGCCGCGTAGTAGCCGGCGAACTGCGCCTGCGTCACCCACTTCAGCTGGAGGGTGACCTTATCCTTCGCGCCACCTCCGCCATCCGTACCGCTCGACTCCCCGTCGCCCCCGCCGCAGCCGGCGCCCACGAGCGCCAGAACGAGGACTAGAGCCAGCCACAACCACCGAGCACACTTCATTCGTTCCCCTTTCATTCGGTACGACTCCCACGCGCCGACGGATGCCAGCTCATGACGAGCCGCTCCACGAGCGCCACGGCGGCGTAGAAGGCGATTCCGAGCACGCTCGCGACGAAGATCGCCGCCCACGCTTCCTCGAACGCGAAGATTCCCGCCGATCGTCTGATCTGAATTCCAAGCGCCTCCTGCGATCCGCCGAAGTAGTCACCAACGATGGCGCCGATCATCGCTAGGACGGTCGCAACCTTCAAGCCCGTGAAGACATAGGGCAGCGAGTTCGGGATGCGCAAGCGCCTGAAGATCTCGACCTCCCCCGCGGCGTACGAGCGCATGAGCTCGATCGACTGCGGCCGCACCGAGGTCAGTCCCCTGAGCGTGTTCACCATCACCGGGAAGAAGCAGATCACGGCCGCGATCACCATCTTCGAGGCCGGCGAGAGGATGCCGAACCAGTTGTTCGTGATCGGGGCGAAGGCGATGATCGGGACGGCGTTCGCGGCGATCGCGTAGGGCATGAGCGCGTCTCCGAGCGGCCGCCAGCGCGCGAGCACGAGGGCGGCGACCACGGCCGCACCCGAGCCGATCACGAAGCCGCCGAGGGCCTCCTTGAACGTGAAGAGCCCGGCGCTCGTGAGGGTGTCCCGCTGCTCCCAGAAGGTGCGGAGGATGTCCGAGGGGGGAGGCAGGAGAAAGCGCTGCACGTCGAGCCCGCGGACGAAGCCCTCCCACGCCCCGATCCCAAGGACGAAGATGACGATCGCAGGGACCCAGTCGCGCGCGCGGCGGCCCATCATGCGGCCGAAGTTCCGCGGGACCGGCTGGACGACCGCGCTGGTCACGAGGACACCTCCTCCCCCACCCGCGCACCGTCGCCCTCGCCCGCCCGGAGGAGCTCGCGCACCTCGGTCACGAGCTCGAAGAAGCGCTCTTGCTCGCGGGTCTCGGCGTTTCGCGGCTGGGCGAGGTCAACGTCGACGACACCGGTGATCCGCCCGGGGCGCGGGGACATGACGAAGACCCGGGTGGAGAGGAAGACGGCCTCGGCGATCGAGTGCGTCACGAACACGATCGTCGACCCGCTTTCCTCCCAGATGCGCAAGACCTCCATGTTCATGCGCTCGCGGGTCATCTCGTCGAGAGCTCCGAAGGGCTCGTCCATGAGGAGGAGTGGTGGATCGAACGAGAGCGCGCGGGCGATCGCCACGCGCTGCTGCATCCCGCCCGAGAGCTGCCAGGGGTGATGCTGCTCGAACCCCGCCAGCTCGACCAGCTCGACCATCTCGCGCACCCGCTCTGTCCGGCGGGCGCGGTCCCAGCCGAGCAGCTCGAGCGGGAGCGAGATGTTCTTCGCAGCGGTGCGCCAGTCGTAGAGGACGGCGTCCTGGAAGACGATCCCGTAGTCGCGCTCGAGCCGCGCCTGGTGGGCGCTCTTTCCGTTCACGACCACCTCGCCGGAGGTCGGCTCGACCAGATCGCCGATCACCCGCAGGAGCGTCGACTTGCCACAGCCCGACGGGCCGATCAGGGAGACGAACTCGCGCGGGCGCACCTCGAGGTCGATCTCCTGGAGCGCCCGCACGCCGCCGCGGGCGAAGTCCTTCGTGACGCCGTGGAGCGAGACGACCGCGGCTTGGTCGTTCACGCGAGGTTCTCCGGAGCCCGGCGGACGACCAGGCGCTCGGCGAGGACGACGGCGAGGAAGAAGGCGATTCCGACCAGGGCGGCAATGATGTTCGTCGCCCAGAGGCTCTCGGGCGAGCTCGCGTAGTACTGGTTGAAGTTGAGGATGGCGCCGCCCAGACCGTCCTGGATCGAGGCCGGGAGCTCGCCGATGATGGCACCGACGATGCTCGCCGTCGCCGCGATCTTGAAGGCGGCGAAAAGGTACGGAAGCGAGGCGGGCACGCGGAGCTTCCAGAGCACCGTCCACCGGCTGGCGGCGTAGGAGTCCATCAGCTCGTGCGCCCGCGGGTCGGCGGACTGGAGCCCTCGGAGGGCGTTGATCGTGACCGGGAAGAAGGTCAGGTAGGCCGCGATCACCGAGACGGAGAACCAGCCCGGCAGGCCGCGTCCTCCGAGCCAGACCACGACCATTGGCGCGATCGCCAGGATGGGCACGGTCTGCGACGCGACGATGTAGGGCAGGAAGCCGCGCTGGAGGAGCATCGAGTGGACGAGGACGACGGCGAGGAGAAAGCCGACGCCCGCGCCGAGCGCGAACCCGACGGCGGCCTCCTTGGCGGTGAAGAGGGAGGCTTTCCCGAGCACCTCGATCAGGAGCGGGCCGTTTCGCCGCGAGGGCTCGAAGAGCTGCCCGATCATGTCGTGGATATGAGGCATCGTGCGGTTGTTGACCTCGAACGGCCAGGTCAGTCCGACCGCGACGCCGAAGGCCCGGTACCCCTCCCACAAGCCCCAGAGCGCCGCGAGCACGGCGACCAGCGTCAGGCCCCTCCGCAGCATCGCTATTCAGTACCACATTCGGAACCCAGTTTCGAAAGGGATTCGCAGAGGACGGAGCGGTTCAGCTCGAACCAGCCGGCGAGCGGCTCGGGCACGGGCCCTCGGAGCGCCGAGCGAGCAGAGGAGAGCGCGCCGGCGGTCACGGTGAGGATCGCAGCGGAGTCCGTAAACGGCCCGGGAGTGCGCACGATGAGCCAGCTGTCGAAGCGCCTCCCGTGCACCACAGGCCCGACCTCCGTCGTCCCCGTGGGGATCGCGACAAAGAGGTCCCCGGCCGGGTAGTCGACCCGCCGCAGGGCGGCGAGGAGCGACTGCACCTGGGCCCGCGGGAGCCCGCGGGCCTCCCCAGCCTCGGGAAGCGCGGCGAGGAAGACCGACGAGTACGGATAGAGGACGTCGCCCGGCTCGACGTTCGCCTTGAGCCAGGCAGCCGGGGCGGCGACGGCATCCTCGCTCCCAAGGGCGGCCGTGTAGGTGATCGTGCGCGGGTCGTGGATGCCCTGGCTCGAGAACGCCGCGACGATGGCCACGCCGACGAGGGCGAGCGGCCTGGCCGGAAGCCGGGCGACTGCCACTCCCACGAAGGCACCCCAGAACGGCAGCGCGAAGATGAGGTGCCGCGGCGAGAGGTCCGGAGCACGTCCGGTTCGGACGAGGATCGAGAGGAGCGGCGGGCCGGCGAAGGCGACGAGGCCCCAGGCGACGAGCTCGGGCCGCCTGCGCAGCAGGATCGCCATGCCCGCGAGCCCGAGAACGACGAACACGAGCAGCGTCCACCCGCTCCCGCCCGCGAAGCCGCGAATCGCGTCCTCGAGTTGCTGACGCGCCTCGTCGCGGGTCGCAAGCCGTCCGCTCTGTCCGGAGCTGACCTCGAAGCGGTTCGCGAGGCGGAGGTCGGCGACGGCAAACGGGATCAGCGCGAGGACGGCGACGGCCGCGGGCCAGGCCGGGCGGAGGGGACGTCCACGCCACAGAGCGAGCGCGACGGCGACCTCGACCGCCACCACGATCCCTCCGTACGGATGGACGGCCGGCAGGAGCCAGGCGCCGGCGGCCGCAGCGGCGACCGTCGCCGTGGTGGGCCGGTCGACCGCGCGCACGAAGAGATCGACGGCAAGCGCTGCGGCGAAGGCGAAGAGCGCGTACATGCGCCCGAAGCTCCCGTACACCGCGAGCATTCCGGACGCTGCTGCCACGATCGCCGCCGCCACCCCGGCGACACGCCCGTCCAGCCGCCGGCCGAGGTCGTAACAGAGCGCGACCGTTCCGAGGGCGAAGACAACCGAGATCCAGCGAAGCGTCTCGGGCGAGGAGTCGAAGGCGAAGCCGAGGTGGACGAGGAGGAAGTGGAGCGGCGCCCCGCCCCGGTCCCAGAGGGTCGTGACCACGATCTCCCCGACGGGCCGCGCCGAGACGAGCCCGGACACGGCCTCGTCTTCGAAGAGCGGTTTCCC
>JBDTRS010000091.1:0-9077 GCA_039931575.1 Gaiellaceae bacterium | reverse complement strand
GGAGAGCGCCCGCTTCACACGCGGGAGGTCCCTGGTTCGATCCCAGGTGCGCCCATCGTCGCGTTATGTTCACTCGTGCCAGCCGGCCGAGAGGAGCAAAGCGATGGCGACGACCGCGCCCCAGCCTGTCGATCCGAGCGTCGTGGAGAAGTTCCACTTCACGCGGGAGCTGATCGAGGGGCCGATCTACCGGAAGTACGAGAAGGCGATCCGGAAGATCTGGAGTGTCGAGGATCTCGACTTCACCCAGGACGCCAAGGACTGGGAGCGCATCGACGACGAGCAGAAGCGCGGCCTCCTCGGGGTCACCGTCCGGTTCCTGGCGGGGGAGCAGAACGTCACGAACGAGCTCGTGCCGATGCTGGTCGCCTCGCACGCCCTCAACCGCTTCGACTGGATCGTCTTCCTCTCCACATTCCTGATGGAGGAGGCGAAACACGCGGAGTTCTTCATGCGCTGGCACGAGCGAGTCGTCGGCGTGCTCGAGCCGGAGGAGGTCGCGCAGCACTTCCTCGTGCGCGGGAAGACGATCGACCCGAGCGGGCGCTTCGAGGTGCGCGACGTCCTGCACGAGGCGCTCCCCTACTACGGGAACCGGCTGCTCGAGTCGACCATGGGCGGCACCGAGGCCGAGATCGAGCGGGCCTTCGTCGCGTTCTCTGCGGCGTACAACTCCTTCGTCGAGGGGGTCCTCACGATGCCCTCGTACGAGATCGTGATCGACACGACCGATCGCTGGGGCGCCTTCCCGACGCTCAGGCAGGGGTTTCGGCTGATCCTGATGGACGAGGGACGGCACATCACATTCGGAACGCACGCGTGCAAGCTCCTGATCGAGAAGGACCCGTCCTATGAGGACGAGGTGCACCGGGTCTTCGACGCCTACCGAGGGAACATCGTGGGTCTCGTCGAGTACCAGAAGGCCGTGCCCGGACTCGATCTCGACAAGTATCAGACCATGAAGGTGCGCCACTACCGCAATCGATGCAGGGAGATGGGCATCACACCGGACGAGACGCTCATCGAGCAGATCCTCGATCCTTCGATCGACTTCGTGGTCGGGGTCGAGGCGGGCTAGTCGTGGCGGCGACGGCCAAACGGTGGACGTGTGTCGATGCGGGTTGCGACTACGAGCTCGTCGCGCCTGACGTGCCCGCGGCGATCGAGGGCGCAAAGCGGCACATCGCCGAGGCGCACTCGAGCTTCGAGCTCGACGAGGTGATCGAGGACGTGCTCGAAGACGTTCCCGCTCCGAGCGGAGCTGGCGCGTGAACGACGAGCGCGAGCGCTTCCTCATCCGCTACGCGGGCGGGTTCGCGCCGATGACGGTCGACCGCGCCGAGGGCGCATGGGTTGAGACGGCCGACGGCAGACGGATCCTCGACTTCACCTCGGGACAAATCTGCTCGACGATTGGGCACAACCACCCGCGGATTGTCGAGGCGATCAGGGGCGCGGCCGACACCGTCCTCCACCTCAACTCCTGGATGCTCTCCGAGCCCGTCCTCGCCCTCGCAGAGCGGCTCGCAACCCTCGTGCCCGACCCGCTGGAGAAGGTGATCTTCCTCAACACGGGCTCCGAGGCGAACGAGCTCGCTCTCAAGATGGCGAAGATGCACACCGGCCGCTTCGAGGTCGTCGGGCTGACACGGAGCTTCCACGGCCTGCTCGCGGGGATCGCGTCGGTGAACTTCTCCATGGCCCATTCCGGGTTCGGGCCGCTCTTGCCGGGCGCATTCGCCCTCCCGGCCCCGTACGAGTACCGCTGTCCGATCCGACACTGCGACGGCGCCTGCGACTGCACCTGCCTCGAGACCGGCTTCGACCTACTCGACCAGCAGTCGGTTGGCTCGCTCTGCGCTGTCATCGTCGAGCCCGTCCTTTCAGCCGGCGGAATGATCGTGTTGCCGGATGGCTATCTCCGACGCCTTCGCGAGCTCTGCGACGAGCGGGGCATGCTCCTCGTGCTCGACGAGGCTCAGACGGGCTTTGGCCGGCTGGGGACGATGTTCGGGTTCGAGCACGACCATGTCGTACCGGACTTCGTGGCCGTGTCGAAGACCCTGGGCGGCGGCGTGCCGCTGGCCGCGACGGTGACGACGGCCGCGATCGAGGAGGATTGCTTCGACAAGGGCTTCCTCCACGTCACATCCCACGTCTCCGATCCGTTGCCGGCCGCCGTCGGACTCGCGGTCCTGGACGTCATCGCCGAGGAGCGGCTCGTCGAGCGCGCCAGCGAGCAGGGTGAGTACCTCCTCGGCCGGCTGCGCGAGCTCCAAGAGCTACATGAGGAGATCGGCGACGTCCGCGGACGGGGCCTCCTCGTCGGCATCGAGCTCGTCACGGATCGGGAGAGCAAGACACCCGCGGACGAGCTCGGCCGCCGTGTGACAGCAGAGTGTCTCGAGCGCGGCCTCTCGATGAACATCGTGCGCGCCGGCACTCATGCCAACTGCTTCCGTATGGCGCCCCCGCTCACGATTACGCGCGAGGAGATCGACTTCGCCGTCGACGTCCTCGACGCCTCGCTGCGGACGGCGAAGGCTGCGGCCGGACCGGTGGGCACTGTGCATGGGCCCGGCGCGCGTCGGTAGGCTCGAGCGGATGAGGAAGCGGACACTCGGCCAAGGCCTCGAGGTCTCCGCGCTCGGCCTCGGCTGCATGGGCATGTCCGAGTTTTACGGCCGGGCGGACGAGAGCGAGGCGATCGCGACCATTCACCGCGCGCTCGAGCTCGGCGTCACCTTCCTCGACACCGCGGACATGTACGGGCCGTTCACGAACGAGAAGCTCGTCGCTCGCGCGATCGCGGGGCGCCGGGACGAGGTCGTGCTCGCGACGAAGTTCGGCGTCGTGCGGGGCCCCAGCGGCGGGCGCCTCGGGATTCGGGGCGACGCCGAGTACGTGCGGGAGGCGTGCGAGGCTTCGCTCGAGCGCCTCGGTGTCGGGTGCATCGACCTCTACTACCAGCACCGGGTCGATCCCGAGACTCCGATCGAGGAGACCGTGGGAGCGATGGCAGAGCTCGTCGCCGCGGGCAAGGTGCGCCACCTCGGCCTCTCCGAGGCCGCCCCGGACACGATCCGGCGCGCCCACGCCGTCCATCCGATCACCGCCCTCCAGACCGAGTACTCGCTCTGGACGCGCGACCCGGAGGACGGGGTCCTGCCGACGGTGCGCGAGCTCGGCATCGGCTTCGTCGCCTACAGCCCGCTCGGGCGCGGCTTCCTTTCGGGCCGAATCCGCTCCGTCGAAGATCTCGACCCCGACGACTTCCGCCGCAACCACCCCCGCTTCAAGGGCGAGAACTTCGAGCGGAACCTCGAGCTCGCGGCACGGGTGCAGGAGATCGCCGCGGAGAAGGGCGTCACGCCGGCGCAGCTCGCGCTCGCCTGGGTTCTGGCTCAGGGCAACGACATCGTTCCGATCCCGGGCACGAAGCGAGTCAGCTATCTGGAGGAGAACGTCGCGGCGGTGGATGTCGAGCTCACCGAGGACGATCTCGCCCGCCTCGAGGAAGCGTTTCCGAAGGGCGCGACCTTCGGCGAGCGCTACGCCGACATGTCCAGCGTGAACCGCTAGCCACGGTGAGATAATCCGGGCGTGCCGGCTTCGCTCCGGACGCCGCTTTGCGACAGCCTCGGAATCGAGGTTCCCCTCCTCTGCGCGGGCATGGGGTCGCTGGCGGGCCCCGAGCTTGCCGCGGCCGTCTCCGAGGCCGGCGGTCTCGGAGTCCTAGGCATTAGTGGAGCGTCTGCCGAAACTGTCCGCGAGCGGCTACGCCTGGCCCGCGAGTTGACCGACCGGCCGGTGGGAGTCAACGTGATCATCGAGCTGGATGAAGAGGATTCCCTCGACGTTCTCAGCGACCAGATCCGGTTGGCCGTCGAGGAAGGAGCAGCGGCACTCGTACTCTTCTGGGGCGACCCGGTGCCGTTCGTCAAGGTCGCGCGGGCGACGGGGCCCGCCAAGGTTCTGATGCAGATCGGCTCTGTCCCCGAGGCCGAGGCGGCGGCCGAAGCCGGAGTTGACGCCCTCGTCGCCCAGGGCCTGGAGGCGGGCGGACACGTGCGCGGGACGACCTCCATCTGGGAACTCGTACCCGCTGTGGTCGCGGCGGTCGCTCCCCTTCCGGTGCTCGCCTCCGGCGGCATCGGCGACGGCGCAGGTCTCGCGAGGGCCCTCGATCTGGGAGCGCAAGGCGTCTCGCTCGGAACGCTCTTTGCCGCCAGCGAGGAATCGGGCGCCCACCCGGCGTACAAGCGCCGCCTGGTCGAGAGCACCGCGGAGGACACGGTCTACACCGACGACCTCTACGACGTGTGGTGGCCGAACGCCCCGCATCGCACGCTTCGAAACCGGAACTTCGACGAGTGGGAGGCTGCGGGGCGGCCGTCCCCTGGGAGTCGTCCAGGAGATGGCACGTCGATCGGGCTGATGCGCCTGCCGACCGGAGAGACGTACGAGTGGCCGCGCTACGCCATCGGCTCCCCCCTCACCGGCTTCGAAGGGGAGATCGATTACGCGCCGATGTGGGCCGGCGAATCGGTCAGCTTCGTCAAGGAGATCAAGCCTGCCGGCGAGATCGTCCGCGAGCTCGCGAGGGACGCCGCCGCCCAGATCCGGGGGTCGGGTTAGCCGCACCGAAAGTCTCGCGCCTCCTCCCTGGCCGGCCCGCTCGGCGCGAGCGACGATGCCGCCATGAACCTCACGTACGCACCCGCACTCCCCTCGCTCAGGAGGCCCGCGGTGCCGGCCCCGCCGTTCAACCGCTTCCTCCTGAACGTCGACTTCGAGGCTCCCGCGGGCGAGCAATGGTCGGCGATCGGCGGCGGCGACAGCGTCCCGGAGGCCATTGCAGCGGCACGCGAAGCGCTCCCGGACGGCCCGGGCTGGGACGTCGTCCGCTGGAACCACCTGTACGGCGACTAGCGCGGCCTGGGCTCGGGCTCAGGCCGCGTTGCGCTGCGAGCGGCCGAAGGCTGAGCGCGTGGTCGCGCTCGCCCGCGCATAGCTGCGGTTCGCCCGCTCGTCGACCGCGAACGCGACGGGGCCGTGCACGATCAGGGAGTCGCTCGCGCGCTGCTTCAGGAGGTCGGTGAAGAACTCCTCCGCGAGCCATTCGCGTCCTGGCGCGACGGTCGCATGCAGCCGAATGCGGGTGAGGTTGTGTGCGAGCTCCTCGACGTGCTCGATCCAGGGGCGGCGGATAAAGGTCGTCGGCCCCTCGGGGAGGATCCGGACGACGTCCTCTACGAGGCGCTCGCCGGGCTCGCGCTTGGCCACGAACACCTCGATGGCGAGCTCCTTCACGCCGCGCGGAAGGAGGCGCACCGCCTGCACCTGGGAGTTGTGCACGTGGATGACCTCGCCCGAGAGCGCCCGTAGGCGCGTGCGGCGAAGCGAGACGTCCTCCACGACTCCCTGGAGCTCCATGCCGGCGTGGATCGTGACCGTGTCGCCGACCGAGTACCAGCGCTCCACGAACATCATCAGGCCGGCGAGGATGTCGACGAGGATCCTCTGGACCGCGAAGCCCGCGAGGATGAGCGCGAACGAGGCGCCCGCGAGAGCGGTCAGCCGGTCGATTCCTCCGGTGAGCTGGCTGATGATGACGATCGCCGCGACCGCGAAGACGAGATAGGTGATGCCGGTGCGGATGACGCTGACGAGCGTCTCCTGCCTCTTCAGGTTCGCGATCTGCCCCGTGACCTCGAGATCCGCGTCCCGGTGGCGCCGCTCGTGCCAGATGAGCACGCGGCGCGCGGCTAGCGCGCTCGCACGCGAGGCGAGCCAGGCGAGAGCCACGACAACGAGGATCACGACGACGCGCCCGCCGGGGCTCGACAGGGGTGTGTTGTCGTTGAGAAGGTTGACGAGAGAGTCGAACATGGGCGCTCCAGTGTCACAAAGTGGTCGCTTACGAAGGTATCGACAGCAATCTCCGCGTCACAAGCGCTTCCGCCCGGCCTAATCCGAAGTTAACGGAGACACGCGAGGGGCGGCTCTCGCCGCCCCTCGGTTCGACCCCAGGCTTGCCCCCTCAGTGTGAAAGCCCGAAGCGCCTGCGCTGGGCGTAGAAGCCCCAGCCCGCTGCCGCGAACAGGATCGCAATCCCGCCCGCGATCGGCGCCCAGAGCGGGAACGAGTCGCTTCCGCCCGAGGAGGACGGGGGCCTCGGCACCGCGGTGTCCGGGGCAGCGATGCTGACGATCGGGAAGCGGTACTCCCGGTCGGTGACGCCGTCGGTGGCCGTGTAGGCGTAGCGCCCGGCCTGGGGGAAGACGACGTTGTAGACGAAGGCTGAAGCCGCTGGAGTCGTCGGCACCTTCGCCGGCTTCGTCCCGAAGGTCTGCGTCTCGCCCGTCCCGAGGTTCTTGATCGTGATCGAGGGCGCCGCCCTGGCCACGATTCCAGGATCGGCGAAGACGGTAAGCGTGCCCGACCATGTGTCGCCCGCGTTCGTGCCGAATGGCGTGGAGCTCAGCTCGACCCCGCCTCCCTTGGCGAGAGCCGTCGAGGCAAGTACTGCCGCGGCCACGAGCGCAACGGCGAAAGCGATCACAGAACGTCTCATCAGGACCTCCTTCGTTTAGCCCTGGTACACCGGCTCGACGCTCGGGGTTCCCGACTGCGACCAGGTGAGGTCGAAGAGGACCGAGGCGCTGTTGTTCCCGTAGTCGCTCTCGCGCAGGGCGCGGTCGACGTTGACGCGATGCCGAAGCCGGTAGCTGCCGGCCGGAAGGTCGTCGATGCCGACCGACTGGCCCTCGAGGACAGGCACGTAGTCGTCGCCGTAACCGGGCGAGAGCCCTTCGCGCAGGCGCAGCCGCTCGGGCTGGCCGCGCCCGCACTCCTGTGTCCAGAGGGGTGTGGCGGGCTCGCTGCGGATGCGGAGCCCGGCCTGGGCGTCATAGCGGTCGCCGAGGCAGAAGCCCGTCTTGCGGTCGCGGCCGAGCACGCGACCGCGGACGCTCAGGATCTCGTAGCGCTCGAAGCCGAGGTAGTGCCAGTGTCGGTGCGACTCCGATTCGGCAAAGCGGAGGAGCGCTCCTACGTCGTAGGTGGCCGCCGACCCGTCGCTGCGACGAACCAGTTGGCGGACGCTCATCGTCCCAACCGCCCGGCTCGGCCGGCGCCCCTCCACGACGAGCGGCCCGAGTCCCTCGTTCTCCACGGCCGACAGGAAAGCGAGACGCCAACCATCGTCGGCCCGAACAGCGGCCAGAGCCTGCGGCGGCGCCTGCACGAGGTCGGGGAGCAGCTCCTCTGGGCCTCCGCCGTTGTCCGCGCGGCAGCCGCAGAGTGCGAGCACGAAGAAGAGGATGGCCGCGCGACGCATGGCCAGGTCCTACACGCGGGCGCCGCCTCGGGTTCCTAGAACGTGGCGTCGCGGACGCCGGAGGCGATGAGCGCCAGCACGAATACGGCGACCGCCAGGCGGTACAGGACGAAGACGGAATAGTCGTGGCGGCGCACGTAGCCGAGCAGCGCGTCGATGGCGAAGAGGCCGCTCCCGGCGGCCGCCAGCGTTCCGACCAGGAACGGGCCCGCCCAGCCGGGCGGGAGGTCGCCGCCGATCACGTCCGTCCACCCCTTGAGGAGGACAGCGCCCAGAACGATGGGGACGAGCAGGAAGAAGGAGAAGCGCGCGGCTGAATCGCGGTCGAGCCCGAGGAAGCGCCCCGCCGTAATCGTGATCCCCGACCGCGAGACACCCGGCGCGAGGGCCGCCGCCTGTGCGATCCCGATCGCTACGGCCTGCGCCAGCGAGAGCCCCGCGATCTGCTTGCGCTCGGGCAGACGGTCCGCGAGCCAGAGGACGACGCCGAAGACCGCGAGGAAGATCGCGATCTGCCAGGGCTCGCCGAGCCGTTTCTCGACGAAGCTCTCGCCCACGGCGCCGGCCAGCGCAGCGGGGATCGTCGCGGCGAAGACGAACCACGCCGTGCGCTCGTCCGTCGTCGCGATCCGGCGGCGGCGGACGCTCCCGAGCCAAGCCCTCGTCAGGCTGACGATGTCGTGCCGGAAGTACACGGCGACCGCGACGAGCGTCCCGAGATGGAGCGAGACGTCGAAAGTCTTGTTGAAGGCCGGGTGCGTCTCGAGGTAAGTCCAGTCGTCGAGCCAGGGGACGAGGATGAGGTGACCGGACGACGAGATCGGGAGGAGCTCGGTCAGCCCCTGGACGACCCCGAGCACGAACGCCTGCCAGTCGGAGAGCGCCCCGGGCGTGTCCCAGGCTCCCACAGCGGCCACGAGCGAGGCGAGGAGGATCGCCGCGGCCGCACCAAGGTGGAGACCGCGGCGGCGCACGCGGGTATCGTATGCGCGCCCGTGAACCGGAACGACGTCATCCTCGGGATTGTCGCCGCGGTGCTCGTGGGCTTCAGCCTCGTCGTCGCCATCCTCCTGCCGCGGCGGGACGTCGCGTTCCCCGGCCGTCACCTGCGGCTCCTCCTGGTCGTCTCCGGGCTCCTGATCGTCGGCATGCTGACCGCCGTCGAGGTGCTCGGCGAGGGCCACCATTTCGCGGTCGAAGGCGGAAGCGGCGGTTCCCCCACCGGAGAGGCCCCGACCGCGTCGACGCCGACGACGACTGCCGAGACGCCCACGGAGACGGGCGGCGGCGGCCCGGCCGGCAACCCCGATGCAGGCAAGGAGGTGTTCACGGCCGCTGCGCAGCCGTCGTGCAGCGGCTGCCACACGCTCTCAGCGGCCGGAGCATCCGGCCAGGTTGGTCCGAATCTCGACGCGGTTCTGAAGGGAAAGAGCGCCGACTTCATCCGCCAGTCGATCGTCGATCCGGACGCGGAGATCGCCCCCGGCTACCAGGCCGGGATCATGCCGAGCGTCTACGGCGACCAGTTGAGCGAAACGCAACTCGCCGACCTCGTCGCCTTCCTCGTTCAGTCCACAAAAGGCTAGTCCGCGTATCACCAATACGCGGACTCCCTGCGTCCTTGCTCAGGCCGCTTTTCGCACGCCGGAGCCGGGGCCGGATCACCGGAAGAGACGCAAGGCGGAGAGGGCGGGATTCGAACCCGCGACCCAGCTTTCACCGAGTACGCGATTTC
>JBDTRS010000090.1:0-9353 GCA_039931575.1 Gaiellaceae bacterium | reverse complement strand
GTCTGGGTCGGCTACCCGGACAGGCTCCGCCCGATGCTGACCGAGTACGACGGCGACCCGGTCGCGGGCGGAACCTTCCCCGCGCTCATCTGGAAGAGCTTCGCGTCCCGTGCGCTGCGCCACGAGAACGAGCCGCCACTGACCTTCCCCGCCCCCCAGTCCGAGTACGCCGTGCCCCGCGAGGTCGTTTTCCGTGACAACCACTGGCTCCTCGACAACGGCAATTGCCGGGACACGCGCCAGGTCATGTACGTCGTCGGCTCGGGGCCCACCCAGCAGGCTGCCTGTAAGCCGAACGAGGTCGACGTGCCGCGGGTGATCGGCGCGAAGCTCGCTGACGCGGAGGCGCGACTGGAGGGCATGCCGCTCACCGTTGAGGTCATCACCCGTCCGGCAAAGGGCGGCGAGCTCTTGAACCACGTCGTCGCGCAGTACCCGTCGACGGGAACCCTGTCCTCATACGACACGGTGCGGATCGTGGTGCCGAAGGCAGAGCACGGGCGCATCCCCGACGTCGTCGGCATGCTGCTCGAGAACGCCCGCCACCGCCTCGCGCGCCGACGCCTCGCCGCTCTCGTGGTCTACGTCGACGGAAAGCCGGGGGTCGTCCTGCAGCAGTTCCCCCGCGCCGGCCTGGCCGCGGCCCCGAACCTGACGATCAGGCTGATCGTCGGGCGCTGAAGCTGCGGCTCACGAACCGGGATCGCTCGACCCCATAGCGCCACGGGAGCTCGGCCGCCCGCGTGATCCCGATGCGCGGGCCGCTGACGACCTCCACCGTCGTCTCCGGAAAATGGAACGCGAAGGGGCCCCGGTCGAGCGGAGCGCCGTCGTGCTCGCCCGAGACCGCGAGGGCCTGGCAGAGCCGGCCGGGCCCTGAGCAAAGCAGGCGAGGGTCGCCGACGCCGCGGCGGGCCTCCATGACCTCGAGACCGTGGGTGGGCTCGAGTGCGCGCAGCAGGACCGCAGCCGCGACTCCCTCGCCCTCGCACACCAGGTTCAGACACCAGTGGATGCCGTACGAGCGGTACACGTAGGCGTGGCCGGGCGGGCCGAACATGGAGCGGTTCCGCGGCGTTTCGCCCCGAAAGCCATGGCTCGCCGGGTCCTCGTGGTCGTAGGCCTCGACCTCGACGATCCGTCCGCCCACCCCGTCCACGAGCAGCGTGCAGCCGACGAGGTCGGGCGCGACGTCATGGACGCTCCGCGCGAAGAAACCCTTGCCGAGGACCGACGAGCTAGAAGAGCTGGTCGCCGTCGTCCGGCCTGGCCGTCGCCTCGAGAAGCCGGCGCGCCCGCTTGCCGAGATCGGTGAGGTCGACGCGGCCCTTGTCTGCGTCCTCGACGATTCGCTCGGCGAGGGCGACGGCGTCGTCGAGGAGCTGGACGCGTCCCGCATCGCGAACGCCCATCTCCGAGAGGATCGAGCGTTCGGTGCGTGAGGCGATGACCGGCTCGGCGATCCCCTCGACCCAGACGCGCGTCCTACGCCCGTCGCCGCGGTCGGCCCCGGTCAGCGGCTCGAGTGCGTAGATCTTGTCCGTGCGCGCGAACTTTCCGAAGCCGAGGAAGACCATCCGGGGTGCGCCGTCTGCCATGCCCTGATTATCGCAAGGATGTGCGCAGCGCCTCGACCACGCGCTCCTGGTCGTCCGCGCCGAGCTGGGTGTGGAAGGGAAGCGCCAGGGCTCGGCGGCTCGCGTCCTCGGCCACCGGGAGCATCCCCTCGGACGTGCCGAAGCGCTCGCGCCAGTAGGGCTGGAGGTGGATCGACGGGAGGTAGGGCTTCGACGCGACCCCCTGCTCGCCGAGGCGGGCCATGACGCCGTTTCGGTCGCTGTCCTCCGCCAAGAGGACGACGTAGACGAACCAGGAGCGGCGGTGGTCGTCGTCGTCGGCAAGCGGGAGCTCGACGCCGCCCTGGCCCGCGAGCAGGTCGGCGTAGCGCGAGGCGACCTCAGCCCGGAGCTCGAGGATGCGATCGAGCTTCTCCACCTGCGCGAGTCCGAGGGCGGCCGAGAGGTCGTCGAGGCGATAGTTGTAGCCCAGGCGGGAATGGGTGAGCCACTCGCCGGAGTCGCTCCGTCCCTGGTTGGAGAGGCTCTTGACGAGACCCCATTCCTCCTCGCTGCCGACGGCGACTGCGCCCCCCTCGCCAGTCGTCATCTGCTTGTTCGGATAAAAGGCGAAGACCGCAGGAATGCCGTGACTGCCCACCGGGCGGCCGCGGTATTCGGCGCCAAGGGCCTCGCAGGCGTCTTCGATGAGGGTGAGTCCGTGGCGCTCGGCGATTGCCTCCAGCGCCGCGAGCTCCGCCGGGTAGCCAAAGATGTCCACCGCCACGATCCCCTTCGTGCGTGGCGTCACGGCGGCCTCGACCGCGGCCGGATCAAGGTTCAGCGTGCGCGGATCGACGTCGGCGAAGACCGGGGTCGCACCCTCGTAGAGGATGCAGTTCGCCGAGGCGACGAAGGAGAACGGCGTCGTGATCACCTCGTCTCCCTCTCCCAGCCCGGCGAGGCGGACGGCGAGGTGGAGACCGGCCGTGCCGCTCGAGACCGCGGCGACGTAGGGCGCTCCGACGCGCTCGGCGAGGGCCTGCTCGAACCGGTCGACCATCGGCCCGAGCGAAAGCCGCCCCGAGCGAAGCGTCTCGAGCACGAGCTCCTCCTCCCGCTCCCCCAGATACGGAGCGGAAAGCGGTATCTCGTGCGTCAAGAGCCCGGCGTCGCCGGAGTCTTCTCGGCGTGCTCGAGCCAGCGCGACCAGCGCTCGTCGCGGCCGCGAACCACGTCGAAGAAGGTCGACTGGATCGCCTTCGTCACCGGGCCCGGCGGGCCGATCTCGTGGTCGTCGATGGCACGAAGCGGGGTGACCTCGGCGGCGGTGCCGGTCATGAAGACCTCGTCCGCGAGATAAAGGTCGGAGCGGATGATCGTGCGCTCGTGCACCGCGTACCCGTGCGCCTGCGCGATCTCCATCACGCTCTGCCTGGTGATCCCCGGCAGGATCGACGCCGAGAGGTCGGGTGTCGAGAGCACCTCGTCCTTCACGAGGAAGATGTTCTCGCCCGAGCCGTCCGCCACGTAGCCGTCGTCAGTAAGGAGGATCGCCTCGTCGTAGCCCGCGCGCGTCGCCTCGATGACCGCAAGCATCGAGTTGAGGTAGATCCCGGTTGCCTTCGAGACGTGCGGGATCGTGTTCGGCCCGACGCGCTTCCAGGAGGACACCTTGGCGCGGATGCCCTGTTCCAGAGCCTCCTCCCCGAGATAGGCGCCCCAGGGCCAGCTCATGATCACGACGTCAACCGGGTTCGTGCCCGGATGGACGCCCAGCTCGCCGTAGCCGTAGAAGGCGATCGGTCGGAGGTAGCACTCGGCAAGGCCGTTCACCCCGATCAGCTCGAGCGTCGCCGCGCGGAGCTCCTCGACGGAGTACGGGAGCTCCATATGCAGAAGCTGCGCCGAGTTCTCCATGCGCTTGAGATGGTCCGTGAGCCTGAAGACGGCTGGACCGTTGTCGGTCTCGTAGCAGCGGATACCCTCGAAGACGCCCGAGCCGTAGTGGAGTGCGTGCGCGCCGACGTGGATCTTGGCGTCCGCCCAGTCGACGAGCTCCCCGTTCATCCAGATTTTCTCGGTTTCGCGCATGGTGATTTCTCGATCTAAGGTTACGGGTTCTCGGCGACGGCGTCGATGGCTCGCGCGCGCGTCACGCGCACGAGATCGGAGGGCGCCAGCGCGACCATGTGGTTCGCCGACCCGCCGCCGACCCAGACCACCTCGTGGACGAGGAGCTCCTCGTCGATCAGGATCGTCTCGATCCCCGGCAGCGGGAAGGGCGCCACGGCTCCGGGCTCGAAGCCGGTCGCGCTCCGGACAGCGTCGGGCCCGGCCACCTTCGCCCGGGCGCACGGGGCTTCCGCTGCCACCTTGACCGGATCTGCACGCCTGTCGCCTCCGACCAGGACGAGGACCGGGCGCCCGTCGCAGTCGAACACGAGCGACTTGACGATCTGCCCGAGGTCGCAGCCGACCGCACGAGCCGCGTCCTCTGCGGTCGGAGTCCCCTCCAGGAACTCCTCGACGCGCGCCTCGACGGTTGCGTCGCGCAGAAAGTGCGCCACGCGTGCGACAGCCTCGGGCCAGTCACTCACACCCGGCGGAGGTCGATGAAGCGCACGTCGGCGAAGCCGGGCTCGGAGTGCAGCGCGCCGAGAAGCTCCGGAGTCGGGACCGAGTCCACGGTGAGCGCCATGAGCGCCTGGTCGCTCTGCCGGTTCCGCGAGACAGCCATGTTGGCGATGTTGACGCCGGCTTCGCCGAGGAGCGTGCCCAGCCGGCCGATCATCCCTGGCCGGTCGTCGTTGACGACGAAGAGCATGAGCGGCTCCAGGTCGATCTCGATCTGGTATCCGAGGGCGCGGACGAGCCTCGGTTCGTCCTCGTGGCCGAGCGTCGTGCCGGCGACCACCACCTCGTCCTCTCCCGAGACGGCCGTCACGCGCACGAGGCTTGTGAAGTCGCGTGAGGCCCGGCGGCGCTCCTCCCGGACCTCGATCCCGCGCTCGGCGGCCAGAAGCGGCGCGTTCACGTAGTTGACCGGCTGTTCGACACGGCCCTGGAACGCGCCCTCGAGCGCGGCGACGGTGAGGAGGCGGGTGTCGTGATCGGCGAGCTCTCCCAGGTACGCGAAGTCAAGGCGGGTCGGGCTCCCCCCGGCGAGCTCGACGGCGAGCGCGCCGAGCTTGGCGGAGAGCGGCAGGAAGGGCCCGAGGAAACCGACCTCCTCGGCTGCGACGGCAGGAACGTTGACGGCGTTCGTGACTACGCGGCCCTCGAGAGCCGCCGCCACCTGCTCGGCCACGATCACCCCGGCGCGGTCCTGCGCCTCCTGCGTCGAGGCGGCCAGGTGGGGCGTGACGACGACGTTGTCGAGCCCCAGCAGCGGGCCGGTGTAAGGCTCCTCGCTGAAGACGTCGAGCGCAGCGCCGGCGACCTTGCCGGACTGCAGAGCCTCGACCAACGCTTCCTCGTCGACAAGCTCGCCGCGGGCCGCATTGATGATCCTGATGCCGTCCTTGGCGGCCGCCAGCTCGCCGCGGCCGATCAGCCCGTGCGTCTCATCCGTCAAGGTGAGGTGGAGCGAGACGAAGTCCGCCGTGCCCAGGAGCTCGGTGAGGCTCTCGACCCTCTCGACGCCGAGCTCGCTGAACCGCTCCGCACTGACGTAGGGGTCGAACGCGAGCACCCGCAGCGAGAGCCCGCGGGCGAGACGGGCAACCTGGCGGCCGATGCGGCCGAAGCCGACGAGCCCGAGCGTCTTCCCGGCCAGCTCGTGACCGGCGAAGCGGGAGCGCTCCCAGCGTCCTTCCTTGAGGGCGGCGTGGGCCTGGGGAATGGAGCGCGAGAGGGCCAGCAGGAGTCCGAGCGTGTGCTCGGCAGCCGAGACGATGGTCGACTCCGGGGCGTTCGCGACGAGGATGCCCTGGCGCGACGCGGCCGCGAGGTCGACGTTGTCCACTCCCACTCCCGCCCGGCCGATGACCTTCAGCCGCTCGGCGCGCTCGAGGATCTCGGCGGTCAACTGCGTCCCGCTGCGGACGATGATCGCGTCGTAGTCGCCGATCTGGGCGCCGAGATCGCCGTCGAGGTCGACGTCGACGTCGAAGCGCTCACGGAGGAAGTCGATTCCGGCCTCGGCGATCTTCTCCTTGATTAAGACTCTCACTACACGGAAACAGGCTCGGCGTACGCCTCGAGGGCGGCCGTAACGGCCGTGGAGCGCTCGATCTCCGCGCCCACCTCGGCCAGCGCCAGCTCGAGGGCCGAGAGCGCCGTCGTGACGTCGAAGACATTGATGTAGCCGATGTGGCCGATGCGGACGATCTTCCCGCGGAGCTCACCCTGCCCGCCGATGATCGTCACGCCTGAGCGCTCCCGCATCGAGAGGACGACCGAGCCCCCGTCGATCCCCTCGGGCATGCGGATCGCGGTCACCACCGCCGAGCGATCCTCGTCCGGCGAGAAGAGCTCGAGGCCCATCGCCTTGACCCCGGCGCGGCATGCCCGCCCCAGCCGCACATGCCGTTCGAACGCGGCCTCGAGACCCTCCTCGAGGATCATCCCGAGGGCCACGTCCACCCCGAGGAAGAGCGAGATCGCCGGCGAGAAGGGGTTCTCGCCCTTCTCCTGGGCGGCGCGTGCCCGCTCCCAGTCGAAGTAGTAACGCGGAAGCCCGGCCGACCTCGAAGCTTCGAAAGCCGCCTCGGAGACAGCGATGAAGGCGAGCCCGGGTGGGCTCATGAGCGCCTTGTGCGAGCTGGTGATGACGACGTCGAGACCCCAGGCGTCCGTCTCGAGCGGAACCGCCGCGAGGCTCGAGATCGCGTCCACGACGATGAGCGCGCCGGAGCCGCTCAGACGCTCGGCGATCGAGCGGACATCGGAAACGACTCCCGTGGATGTGTCCGAATGGGTCAGGAAGACCACCTTGACGCCCCCGGCTTCCTCGAGCTTCTCCCCCACCTCGTCGGCGTTCGGGCTCTCGCCCCAGGCGTAGCGCAGGTGGACGAGGTCGCACCCGTACGTTTCCGCCATGGCCGCGAAGCGCTCACCGAAGAACCCGTGCGAGACCACGAGCACGCGGTCGCCGGCGGAGCAGACGTTTTGGAAGACGGACTCCATCGCGCCGGTGCCTGCGGAGGTGAGAAGAACGATGTCGTTCTCGGTCCGGAAGACCTGGCCGAGCCGGTCGACCACGCGTTCCAGGGTGGCCCGGAAGTCCGGAGCGCGGTGGTGGATCATCGGCGCAGCCGTGGCCGCCAACACCTCAGGTGGCACCGGCGTCGGGCCCGGAGTCACCAGGTAGCGCTTCGCGGGCATCTACGCTGAGGTTAACTGACGCCGTGGAGGCATTGCTCGCATTCGCGGCGGCCCTCGTCTCCCTGCGCCTGGCGGGGGACCTGCTCGCGCGCTACCGCGCCAGGCGGGCACCGCAGCTCGCTGCGTGGTCGGCCTCGCTCTTCGCCTACGCGGCCGCCTCCGGGGCGCTTGCCTGGGGCGCCGCGGCAGGCTGGGACGATCGCTCGTTCCGGGTCTACTACCTGTGTGGCGGGCTCCTCACGGCCCCCTTGCTCGGAGTGGGCTCGCTCCTCCTCGTCGGTCGCCGCTGGGCGGCTCCGGTCGCCCTGCTCTACTCAGGACTCGCGATCGGGATCGCGGTCGCTGTGCCCCTGACTTCATCCGTGGGCGGCACCACCATCCCGCAGGCCCAGGATCACCTCGATTTCGTCCCGGCCCGGCTCCTGGCCGTGCTCGGAAACTCGCTCGGGACGCTGGCCGTCGTCGCGGTCGCGCTCCTGACGCTCCGCCGCCGGCCGCTCGGAAACGGGCTCCTGCTCGCCGGCGTCGCCGTCGCCGCGACCGGATGCGCCGCCGCCGGGCTCGGCGCAGCGCCGACCGCGGGGTTCATCGCCGCGGCGGCGGCGATCCTCTACGCCGGCTTCGTCGTCTCGAGCGGAGAGCGCCCGGGGTTTACCCGAATCCGGAGAAGAACTGCTCGATCAGCGCGTCGAGAGGCTTGACGTCCTTCGGCGCTTCGAAGGAGACGTCCTTGCCGAAGTCAGAGAGGTCGACCCGCACGGAGAAGCTGCCTGCTGTGTTTCGCAGCTTGTCCGATTCGAACGGGAGCCCTCGCGGCGGGTCCAGCTTGAGCGCGAGGCTGCGCGGAAGGCGATCTTCGCGCCCGACGACAAGGGTCAGCCGGCTGGCCGCAGCGACCTCGGCCAGTAGCGCACGGTCTTTGTCGGTCAGCTGAACGTTGTCGTACTTCTCGGCGAAGTTCGCGAAGGTGTCGGCTCGGAAGCTGCCCTCGAACTGCCAGGTCTCCACCCCGTCCACGACGGGCCCTTCCGTCACCTCGCCCTCGAAGAGCTCGCTGAACCGCTTCCTCAAGCCGGCGGCGGACATGAGGTCGTCCAGGAGGTCGTCGTTCTGGGCCTTGGCCAAGGCGGCTGCGTCGCGGATCCCTGCACCGCCTGCGTGGTACCAGGTGCCCATGAAGCGGACGTAGAGATCGTGCTCGCCGACCAGGAGACGGGCGCCGATCGTGCCACCCGGAAACCGAATCTCTCCGTCGCCGACGAGCGCGTCCTTCGACAGGTCCCCTTCGAAATGGACGCCGAACTGCGCCTCCGTGCCCAGAGTGGCCGCGAGCTCGCCGTCGAAGACGACGTGGGCGCTTCCGGCCGCCTCGAGTGCGCTCAGCGCAGCGGCCGCGAGGTCGGCGGGAGGAGGTGGCTGGCCCGCTCCAAGCTCCTCGAAGCGCTGGCCGCAGCCGGCCGATCCGAGGATGACGGCGAGCGTGCAGAGAAACGCGAGCGCTGAGGCAAAGCGAGCCACGGTGCGGATATCGGCACTGGGCCCCCGGACGCGAGGCTCGAACGGGGGAGCTAGGAGGGTTGGAGCGCGAGTGCGCGCATGTACCTGGGTGGGTTACTCGTCAGGGGCCGAGCTTCTTGCGCAGGAGCTCGTTGACCGCTCGCGCGTCGGCCTTGCCTCCGGTCGCCTTCATCACCTGGCCGACGAGGAAGCCGAGAACCCCCTCCTTGCCGGCCTGGAACGACGCCACCTGCGGGCCGTTCTCGGCGATGACCGCGTCGATCACGGGCTCGAGCTCGGAGGTCTCGCTGATGGCGGTCTCGCCCAGATAGGCCTCCGCCGAGAATCCAGAGTCGCCGCTTCGGGCGAGCGCCTCGGTGAAGGCCGCCCGCGGAATCCGCTCCCGCTCCGCAATCAGCTTTCCGAGCTCGCTCGCGTTGACCTGGTCGGGGTGGACGCCGGCGGCCGCGAGCTGATTCATGACGACGTTCGCCACCGCGCGGCGGTCTCCGGGGACCCGCTCGTAGAGGCGGTCACGCCCGCTCGAGACGAGCCCTTCGGCAAGATCGAACCCGATGTCGCTCTCGAGGCGACGGATGCGCGCGGCCGGGAGCTCGCCGATGTCGTCGATGGCCGCTGCGATCATCTCCGCCGGCGGCTCGACGGGCACGAGATCGGGCTCGGGGAAGTAGCGGTAGTCATGGGCCTCCTCCTTCGATCGGAGGGGCGCGATCGAGCCCGTGGACGGGTCGAAGTGGAGGGTCTCCTGCTCGATCGTTCCGCCGGCCTCGTAGATCTCGACCTGTCTTCGCACTTCGGCGTCGATCCCGTCGGCGACGAACTTGAACGAATTCATGTTCTTGAGCTCCGTCTTCGTCCGGAAGCCCGTCTCGCCGGCCTTTCGCACCGAGACGTTGGCGTCGCAGCGGAGCGAGCCCTTCTCCATCTCGGCATCCGAGATCCCGAGCTCGA
>JBDTRS010000089.1:0-9389 GCA_039931575.1 Gaiellaceae bacterium | reverse complement strand
CATTCCACACGCTCCGTGGTCTTGCTCTCGAGGGTCCCGGACTTGACGACCACTCCGAGCAGGCTGATCGAGAAGGGATAGGTGGCCCGAACGGTGACGTCTGAGCCCGGGTCCCAGTTGGAGGACGCGCTCACGAAGACCTTGAGCTTCGACTGGTTGAGGTTGTCCGCCGACGCGCGCACCTTGGACTCGACCTTCGGTACGCGCTGGGAATCGGGCAGGTAGCGGGCGACCGCGGCCTGGCGCGAGCCTGCGCGCACGGCATCGGTGACCGCGAGGTAGTTGTTGAACGCAACCCCGAACTGGATGACCCCGAAGAGCAGGATGGCGAGCACGGGCAGGACGAGGGCGAACTCGACCATCGTCTGGCCCTGCTGTCGCTTGTACCAAATCTTTTCAATCACTGAAATTGCTCTTCTTCCTGGTTGTGGGTCCGGGGCTGTGCGTCGACGAGGGACGGGTCTCTCTTACGCGCGAGACCCGTCCCCCGCCAGGTCGACGTCAGTCGAGGACGTTGACCACCGACATGATGTTGTCGAAGATGCCGGAAGCAAGCAGAACGAGAGCGCCGATGATGAAGACCGTGATGATGGCGAGAATCACGCCGTACTCAGCCATGGTCTGACCCTCTTCGCGCCTGCGAATAGCGGCGAACAGCTCGGTGAGGTACGTCATTGTGCGATTCACCTCCCTTCGTCAATCCCGGGCACGCTTTGAATGCGCGCAGACCTGTGAAATGTGGAGTGCGGAGGTGAAACTCTGAATGTCTCTGGGGCCTGGAAATTCGGGCGCACAGCTATGGTCACGACGATGAATCCTCCGGTTGTGTTCGGCGTGACCGCTCCGCCGTTTGGCTCCACAAACTTGATGGAGCATCGTCGCAATGCACAACTTCGAGAATCCCCCGCCCTGGGGATTCGACATTCATTGCCGCCCGTTGCCCCGGAAGGGGGATGACCCGGCCCTAGATCACCGCTTGGCTGCAATGTGTCCGTCGCGGCAGCGGATGAAATCTGAAAGCGATCCGCGCCGAAGTGGCGGCCTCGGCGCCCGACAACGGGAGCAAAGGCAATGCCACAAAAGGACAGCTCGCGGTGGGTTCTTCTCCGCCTCGTTCTCTTCACTCTCGCCGGTTGGGCCCTGTGGGCTCTCGGTAGAGACGACGCCAAGCCGGGCAGCGCGGCCGCCGAGACGGCGACCGACGTCACCCCGGGCGCGACGCCCAAGCGCAGCGGTGGCTTCTCGAAGCGCCGCCTCGCAACGAGCCTCGCATTCGCAACTCTCTTCTTCGCAGGTGCGGCCTTCTCGGCCGGCGCCGGCGACCTCGTCGTCTCCGCGATCGAGGGCTCGAGCGAGCCCGCGGTCGAGTCGACGACGGGTGACACGACGACGGAGGCTTCCGAGCCCGCACCGGCCGATGAGCCCGTGCCGGCCGAGGAGCCGACCGACCCCGCACCGTCCGATCCTCCCGCCGACGACGGCGCGACCGACGGCTCGGGCGGCGGCGCGCCTGCCGACGAGCCTGTCGACCCAGCAGGCGAGCCCTCCGACGACGGCGCAGCTCCCGCGCCGGGCGCCGAGGACGGTTCGAGCGACCCTGCCTCCGGCAACGATGGCTCCGGCGACGGCAGCGAGGGCTCCGGTCAGCCGGATGCACCCGCAGCCGGTCCGGGCTCGCCCGCTTCGGCAGGCGATCCGGCGCCCGCGCCCGAAGTCCCCGCCAACCCGTCTCCGGCGGACCTCGCAAGCGCCCGTGACGCCGACCTCGAGGCGGAGCAGGGCGAAGGGTTCGCAACGGTCTGGCTCAATCGCAACCTGCCCGACCCGACGCCCCCCGCGAAGCGCCTCGATTCCGGCTTCGCCAAGCGCCTCGCCAAGACGGCGAGAGCCAACGGCGTCGACTGGGCGCTCGTCCTCGGTGTCGTCCGCGCACGCGGCCACCTGGGCCGGGTTCCGGCGACGCAGCGGACGCTCGAGAGCCTCTCGGCCAACCTGCGCAACCTGCATGCCTCGAAGGATGCGTGGCAGGCCGTCCTCAACCTCTCCGGGCGGACGGCATTCGCAGACCGCGCGGTCGCACTCGCTCGCTACAACCGGGCAGTCGGCCTGAACTCGCTCGTCCGCGGACTCGTTGCTTCCAAGGCAGACCTCCAGGCTCGCCTCCTCGTCGACTCGAGGGTCAGCGTCTACGCCGGCGGACGGAGCGATGTCGCCGCTGGCAAGGTCAACGTCCGCGTCCTCGCCACGATCCTGTATCTGGCGGAGGCCCACGGACAGGTTGCCGTGTCCTCCCTGTTCAGCGGACACCGGCTCTACTCCCGTCCGGGCGTCGTGTCGGCCCACATCTACGGGCTCGCAGTCGACATCGCGGCGCTCGAGGGACGCTCGATCACCGGAAACCAGGAGCCGGGCGGCCTCACAGAGAGGGCCGTACGGAACATCCTCCTGCTCCCGGCCGAGCTACAGCCGAAGCAGGTCATCTCGCTGCTCGGCCTCGGCGGGGCCTCGTTCCCGCTGGCCGACCACAACGACCACATCCATATCGGGTTCTAGATGGGCGTAGTCCTGGAACGTCAGGACGGCAGCCCAGTGTGTGAGCGGTGTCTTCTGGCGGAGACGCCGCTCACGCGCCTCAAGGGTCTCCTTGGGCGCGCCGGGCTCCAGCAGGGCGAAGGTCTTCTCCTTCGCCCTGCTTCTTCGATCCACACCTTTTTCATGCGCTTCGCGATCGACGCCGTCTGGCTCGACCGGGAGCTGAACGTCCTCAAGGTGTCGCCCCGCCTCGGCCCTTGGCGGACTGCCGCGTGCCGCGGCGCCAAGGGCGTGGTCGAGCTGCCGGCTGGGGCGGCCGAGCAGCGCGGGATCAAGGCCGGCGACGCCCTGCGCCTCCGCGCCTGACGGGTCAAGAGCTATTCGGCCCGAGCCGATGGGCTCTAGTGAGATGAACGGAGCCGTCATCCTTCGCCTCGCCACCTCGCCCGTGCGGGGGCTGCTCTGGCTTCTCGACCGCCTCGCGGCGTTCCTCGACTCGGGCCCCGTGTCGCAGCAACCGGGCGCTGTCCGGCTCCGGCGCGGGCTGGCCGCGGTGACGCTCGTCTTCGCGCTCGTCGCGTCCTTCCGGTCGGTGCACAAGGGCGGCATGGTCTCGCCGGCGGCTGTCCTCCTCGCTCTCATGGCCTTCGCCCTGTATGCGAACCGCGGCGGGAGGTTCGTGCGCGACTGGCTGCCGGTCTTCCTTGCGTTCATCTGCTACGGCCTCGTCGCCAAGGCCGTTCCCGACCTCGGTCTGCAGGTGTACTACACGCCCCAACTCGACGCCGACCGCGTGCTCGGCTTCGGCCAGGTGCCCACGATCTGGCTCCAGGAGCACCTCTACCACGGCAAGACCGGCGCTCTCGAGGTCTTCTCGCTCCTCATGTACATGTCGCATTTCGTCGCCCCGGTGGCGCTCGCCTGCCTCATCTGGCTCCGATGGCCCGGACGCGGCTTCAACGACCTTCTCTACGGGATCGTGATGGTGTCGTTCCTCGCCGAGATCGCCTTCCTCCTGGCACCGACCGCGCCACCGTGGCTCGCTGCAGAGCGCGGCCTGCTCCCTCCGGTCGACCCGATCTTGAAGCAGTCGCTGTCGGATCTGGGGCTCACCGAGCTCGCCCGCGCGAAGGGGGATGCCAGTCTCTACAACGTCGTTGCGGCGGTGCCCTCGCTGCACGCCGCGTGGCCGCTGATCGGCCTACTCGTCATTCGCAAGCACGGGCTTCCACGCTGGCTCTTTTGGACACAGGCGGCGATCACGCTCGGAGTCTGCTTCGCCATCGTCTACACGGGCGAGCACTACGTCGCAGACGTGCTTGTCGGGTTCGTGTTCGGGCTGGCCGCCTGGTGGGTGGTGCAATGGGCCCTCGAAGCCGGCCGGCCGCGGGTCGCGGTCACGCCAGCGCCGGCGGAACCAGCACCCGTCGAGCGCGCGGCCTGACGTCGAGCTCGAGCGGGGCTTGAGGGCCCGCCAGGTCTAGACGGCGCCTTCGATGGCGTGGAGCGTCCAGGCGGGGCCGATGCGGACGAGGTGCCCGTCCGGATCGGCGAGGTCGTAGACCTCCGTGCCGAAGCGCGTGCGCGTGACGGTGCCGCTCGTGACCCCTAGGCCTTCGAGCCGGTCGACCTCGCTCTCGATGTCCTCGGCCGCGAGCTCGAGCCTGACCGCGCCGCCGACCTCCCGGCCGCGGTCGGTGTCCCAGGTCAAGACGAGGAACGTCTGCTGCTCGAGGACGAAGAAGGCACTGTGTGCGTTCTCGCCCTCGTCGTAGGCGGCTGCCGGGCCGTAGCCGAGCAGACGAGAGTAGAAGTCGATCGACCGGTCGAGGTCGGTGACGTAGAGGTGGACGGCCGTGACGAGGCCCGTCACTACTTCGCCTTCCGCTCCGTTGCGCGGCGGCGGTCACGCTCCTTCTTCTTGCGCTGGCGATCGCTTCGCCACCGCTTGAGAGGCCGAGATCCGCGTCCCATCAGGCCTGGGAGCTTATAGAGTTGCCCGCCGTGCCGCTCACGCCTAGCCGTTCAGTCGAGGAGCTGCAAGAGCTCCGCGAGCTCACCGGCGACGACGAGGGAGCGCAGCGGGTCGCCTGGACTGACACCTGGGCGCGCGCACGTGAATGGCTCTCCGGCAAGCTCGAGCCGCTCGGCGTCGAGGAGGAGACCGACGAGGCAGGGAATCAGTGGTTCACCCTCCGCGGGGCCTCCGAGCGCGCCCTTCTCATCGGCGGGCACATCGACTCCGTGCCGAACGGCGGCTGGCTCGACGGCGCGCTCAACGTGATGGCGGGCGTCGAGGTCCTTCGGCGGATCGCCGAGGACGGCAAGCCGCCCGTGACGGTGCGCCTCGTCAACTGGGCGGACGAGGAGGGCGCGCGCTTCGGGCGCAGCCTCTTCGGCTCGAGCGCCGCCGCCGGCTCGATGGACGACCAGGACGAGCTCCGCAGCCGCCGCGACGGCGACGGAAACCCGCTCCCCGACGCCCTCGCGCGCCATGGCGTCGACCTCGACCGCGCGCTCGAGGCGCGGCGACAGCTCGAGAACGCGGGCGCTTACCTCGAGCTGCACATCGAGCAGGGGCCGGTGCTGGAATCGATGGATGTGCCGCTCGGGGTCGTGCTCGGGACCTTCGGCGTCGAGCGGCATCAGATCACGTTCCGGGGCCAGGCCGCCCATGCAGGCTCCACCCCGATGGACAAGCGACGGGACGCGCTCGCGGGAGCGGCCAAGCTCGCGCTCGAGATCCGCGAGATCGCCAACCGCACCGGCGCCGGCGCCGTCTGCACGATGGGGAGCTGCGTGACCCGACCGGGGATCGTCACGTCGGTTGTCGAAACCTGCGTCGTGCTCCTCGACCAGCGCCACCTGGACGCCTCGAAGCTCGCGGGCATGCTCGCCGAGGCGAAGGAGGCGAGCAAGCGGTTCGCCGCCGAGGAGGACGTGGAGGTCGAATGGGAGAAGGTCTGGAGCATCGAGCCGATCCTCTTCGACAGCGAGCTGATCGAGCTCGCCGACCAGGCCGTGCTCGAGGTGGCGGGCCAGTCACACCGCCTCCCGAGCGGGCCGCTCCACGACGCCGCCGAGGTCGCGCGCGCCGGAATCCCGACGGTGATGCTCTTCGTCCAGAGCCTGCGCGGCCTCTCGCACACGAAGCTCGAGGACACGAAGCCCGAGCACATCGAGCTCGCAGTCCGGGCGCTCGACCGCCTGGCCTCGAAGACGCTCGCGAAGCTGAGCTAGCCGTCCCGGGGCCTGTCGGTGTCTCACGAGGGGCGCGGTCGTTTGCGGACGCACGCGACCTAAACTAGAATTTAGACGTGTCTAAGTCGAAGATCACGCGCCGCCAGCTGGTCGTGGGCGCGGCGCCGCTCGCTGCCGCCGGCCCGCTTTACGGGCTCGCCGCGCCGCTCCTGGCCAGCGACCGTGAGGCGAGCCACATGGGGCATGAGCTCCCAGCCGCCGGCCACGCGGCCATGATCGGCGACCAGGTGCCCGCACCAGGCGGCCCCCGCGACCTCGACAGCTTGCTCGTGCCGCCGCCCGCGCTCCCACACGAGCCCGGCCGGGTGCGCGAGTACACGCTCGTCGCCTCCGACCGGCGCATCGAAGTAGCCAAGGGCGTGTACTTCGAAGCCTGGACGTACAACGGCACCGTCCCGGGCCCGATCATCCGCGCGACCGAGGACGACCTCCTGCGCGTCGACTTCCTGAACGCAGGCTCGCACCCGCACACGATCCACTTCCACGGCATCCACCCGGCCGGAATGGACGGCGTCTTCGAGATCGTCAATCCGGGCGAGCGCTTCACCTACGAGTTCCCGGCCCGTCCTTACGGGTTCCACCCCTACCACTGCCACGCGACACCGCTCAAGAAACACATCCACAAGGGCCTGTACGGCACGTTCATCGTCGACCCACCGAAGCCGCGGCCCCCGGCGCAGGAGCTCGTGATGGTCATGAACGGCTATGACACCGACGGGGACGGGGAGAACAACTTCTACACCGTCAACGGGCTCACCTTCTACTACGCCAAGTACCCGATCCGGGTCAGCCGCTCGCAGACGGTGCGCATCTACCTCGCCAACCTGACCGAGTTCGACCTCGTCAACTCGTTGCACCTGCACGGCGATTTCTTCCGGGTCTACCGGACGGGCTCGACCGAGCAGTTCGAGTACACGGACACGGTCATGCTCTGCCAGGGAGAGCGCTGCATCCTCGAGATCGACTTCGCCAACACGGGAACGTTCATGTTCCACGCGCACCAGTCCGAGTTCGCCGAGCTCGGCTGGATGGGCTTCTTCGACGTCAGCGACTGATGACGAGCGGCGAGGTGGCACCGAGGCGAAGGCTCCCGCTTCGCCGTGCCTGGGCACTCGTTCCCCTGATCCTGCTGCTCGCGGTCGTGGCCGCGTTCGCCGCGGCCGGCGGCCCGGTCCTCGACCTGCTCGGCCGCAATCCCCCGCCCGCCGACCAGTTCGACATCCGCCGGGTTACGCTCGAGCCCGGCGTGGTCAGGATCCGCGTCACGAACCCCCAGCCCGACGAGCTCACGATCGCGTCCGTGACCGTCGACGACGCCATCGTCCCCTTCACGCTCGACGGCCCGGCGACGCTCGAGCGCCTGCGCTCGGCCACCATCGTCGTCCAGTACGAATGGGTCGGGGGCGACCCGCTGTCCGTCGGCGTCACGAGCTCCACCGGGATCGAGACGACCAAGGACATTGGGGCAGCCGTCGAGACGCCCGGCGCCTCGGCACGCGGCTTCTTCGGCTACGCGGTCATCGGGTTCCTCGTCGGCGTCGTTCCCGTAGCACTCGGGCTCCTCTGGCTCCCCTCGCTCCGCCGAACGCCCCCGCAGTGGCTGGCCGCCTTCATGGCGCTGACGGGCGGATTGCTCGCCTTCCTCGCCATCGAGGCGCTGGGCGAGGCGCTGGAGCGCCAGGCGGCGCTCCCCGGGCCGCTGGCCGGGCCTGGATTCGTCCTCCTGGCCGTCGCCGCGAGCTACCTGGGTCTCGCCTTCCTCGCACAGCGCCTGGGGTCTCGCGGCGGGGCAGCGGCTCCGGCGCTCAGTGGACTCGCGCTCGCGGCCCTCGTAGCCGTCGGGATCGGCCTCCACAACCTCGGCGAGGGCCTTGCGATCGGCTCTTCATTCGCTCTCGGCGAGCTGACGCTGGGGACCTTTCTCGTCGTCGGCTTTATGGTGCACAACGTCACCGAGGGACTTGCGATCGCAGCGCCGGCAGCGGAGGAGCGCCGGATCCGGCCGACATGGCTCGCCGCGCTGGCCCTCGTGGCCGGCGCCCCGGCCATTCTCGGCGCGTGGATCGGAGGCTTCGTGACGAGCGACCTCCTCGCAGTCGTCTTTTTCGGGGTCGCGGCCGGCGCGGCGTTCGAGGTGATCGTCGAGGTCGGCCGCTATGTCCGCCGGCGAGCCCCTGGGGGCCTGACCTCCGGACATGTCATCGGGGGCTTCCTCGCCGGCCTCGTGATCATGTACGCGACCGGCCTGCTCGTCGGTTGAGCTCGGCGTTGGTCTGAATCCAGGCTGAACGCCAAGCAACCCCCCGAAGGGGTGATACCTCGTACCCCGTCGCCACCGATAGTCGAAACAAGGCGGAAAACCCGCCCCAAACCGATCTGCGGCCTATGAGCACCCCCTTGCGCGAACGCCCCGACGCCCCCCTTGGAACCCTCATCTTCCGCGCTGGCCTCCTGCCCGCGGAAACGATCGAGAACGCCCTCGAAGAGGGCGTCAAGACAGGACGCCGCCTCGGTGAAATCCTCATTGAGCGCGGCCTCCTCCAGGAAGAGGACCTGACGCGCCTGCTCGCAGGGCAGAAGGGCCTCTCCTTCGTCAGCCTCCGCGAGGAGCGCATCGACCTCGAGGCGACGAAGATGCTGAGCGAGGATCAGGCCCGCCTCTTCACCGCACTTCCCATTCGCTTCGAGGAAGGGATTCCGGTCGTCGCCGTCGCCGATCCGACGAACGACGTCCTGACCCGAAACATCCGCGAGGCGCTCGGCCAGGAAGCGCGTTTCGTCGTCGCACCGAGGAGCGAGCTGAACGACGTGATCGGAGAGGCGTACAGCGGAACGCTCCCGGCGTTCGAGCCACCGGCCGAGCCGGAACTTCCTCCGCTCAGAGTCGACACGAGCATCCCGCCCGGCGAATCCGAGCCGGAGGCCGAAGCCGAGCCTGAGCTGACGGCCGCCTACGAGCCCGATCCGGAGCCCGCGCCTCTACCCGCTCTCGACCCCGAGCCTGAGCCGGCGTTCGAAGCATCCGTTTTCGAGCCGGATCCCGAGCCCGTGGTTCAGTACGAGCCGGAGCCGGCGCCGGTCGCAGCCTTCGAGCCTGAGCCTGAGCCCGAGCCGGTCGCGCCCGCGTACGAGGCCCCGGCCCCCGCGCCGGTCGCCGAGGCGCCCGCCCCGAATCCCGCGGCGCCCGCTCTCCCCGCCTACGAGGAGCCCGTAGCTCCGCAGCCCGTCGTGCCGGTCTCGACCGAGACCCCGATTCCTCAGGCCCTCCCGGAGACGAACGGCCGCGTTCCCCAAGATTTCGAGGACGACACTCCCCCCTCCACGTCGCCGGCGTCCACGGGCGCCGCCATCCGCGTCTCGATTCGCCTGACGACCGGCGAGCGCGTCACCGTCGCCGATTGCGCCGATCTCGGCGAGGCGAAGGGCTACGCGAAGGCGCTCACCAAGCAGCTCGGCGCCACCGATCCGGACGACTGGCCTTTCGTCGCGGGCCGCTTCCTGAAGCCCGACACGATCATCTCGGTCGACATCGAAGAAATCTAGGAGGGTTTGGCGGAACGTCGCTCGTCGTCAGGGCGCGATGCTCGTGCCCGAGA
>JBDTRS010000088.1:0-9552 GCA_039931575.1 Gaiellaceae bacterium | reverse complement strand
CCTTGAGGTAGCGCGCGATGCCGGTGATCGTCCCGCCGGTCCCGACGGAGAGGACGATCGCGTCGATCCTCCCGCCCGTCTCGGCCCAGAGCTCGGGACCGGTCGTCTCGTAGTGCGCCTGCGGGTTGGCCGGATTCGAGTACTGGTCGGGCTTGAACGCGCCCGGGATCTCCTCGGCGAGGCGATCGGAGACCGAGTAATAGCTCTCAGGGGAGTCCGGGGGCACGGCGGTCGGGCAGATCACGACCTCCGCTCCGTACGCGCGCAGGAGCGCCCGCTTCTCCTCGGCGATCTTGTCCGGCATCACGAAGACGCAGCGGTAGCCCTTGAGTACCGCCGCGATCGCAAGGCCTACGCCCGTGTTCCCGCTCGTCGGCTCGACGATCGTGCCTCCCGGGCGGAGCTTGCCGTCCCGTTCGGCCTGCTCGATCATCCGGAGGCCGATCCGGTCCTTCACGCTTCCGCCGGGGTTCAAATACTCGAGCTTCGCGAGCAGCGTCGGTTCGACTTCGCGCGAGAGACGCTGGAGTCGGACGAGCGGCGTCCCGCCGACGAGGTCGAGGACGGTCGGATAGTCGCCTCCCATCTCCGCCCGTAACGATACGGGCTGTGTCCTCCGTCGTGAGTCTCGCCATGCTCGTGGGCGGCGTCGTCTTGGTCGTGGCCGGCGCCGAGCTCTTCTTCGAGGGCGTTCTCTCCGCCGCCGGGCGGTTCGGGATCTCCGCGTTCGCCCTCACCGTTGTCGTCTCGGGGTTCGAGGTCGAGAACCTCGCCGCCGGGATCGCTACCAACCTCCAGGGGCTCCAGGGCGCCGCAGCCGGCACCTTTCTCGGCGGCACGACCTTTCTCGCGCTCGCCGTCGCGGGTGTGGGCGCGCTGATCGCCCCGCTCCAGGCCCGACTGCCGCGCGCCGCCCTCTTCTGGACTGCGGCCGCGCCGCTTCCGCTGTCCGCGCTCGCAGTCGACGGCACGCTCTCGCGCCTCGACGGCGGCATCCTCGTCTCCTGGTTCGCCGTCGCCCTCTTCGGGCTCTGGCGCTCCGGCCGTGCCCTCGTCGGCTCCGCACAGGCGCCGAGGAAGCGGTTTGCGATCCTCCGCATCCTCGCGGGCCTCGCGGTGCTCGGCGTGGCGGGTGAGCTTCTCGGGGAGGGTTTGCGGCGCGTCGTCGGCCGCTTCGGCATCTCCGACAGCCTGCTCGGCAACACCGCCGTCGCCGCAAGCGTGGAGGCCGAGGAGGTGGGGCGTGTGGCTCTCCCAGCGCGGCGGGGACGCCCGGACGTGGCGCTCGGGAACGTCCTCGGCACCATCGTCCACTTCGTCTGCCTGAACGCTGGGGTGATCGCGCTCGTGCGCCCACTCGATCTCGACGGCGTCACGCGTGCGCTCCATCTCCCGGTGGCCGCGGGAAGCTCGCTCGTGCTCGCACTCTTGCTCGGCGTCCGCGGCGGGCTCGGCCGGGTCGAGGGAGCGTTCCTCGTCGCCGCCTATTGCGCCTACGTAGCGACCGCCGTGGTCGTCAGTGTTTGAAGTGGCGGCGATCGGCGAAGACCAGGGTCGCGCCGGCTTCGTCGACCGCGGCGACGACCTCGTCGTCTCGCTTCGAGCCGCGCGGCTGCACGATTGCCGTCACCCCTGCCTCTAGCGCGAGCCGCGGACCGTCCGCGAACGGGAAGAACGCGTCCGAAGCAAGGACGGCGCCCTCGACGGAGTGGCCGTGCTCGCGCGCCTTCTCGAGGGCGAGCCTGACCGCGTCGACCCGGCTCGTCTGTCCGGCTCCGACCCCGATGGTCTGGAGGTCCTTCGCGAGCACGATCGCGTTCGAGCTCGCGTGCTTGCAGACCCGCCAGGCGAAGAGGAGGTCACCCCAGCCGCCCTCGTCGGGAGTCTTCCCGGCGACCACCTCCAACCCTTCGCGGTCGTCGACCTCGCTGTCCGCATCCTGGACGAGGAATCCGCCGACGACCCGCCGGTAGTCGCGCTCGCCCAGTGTCGCGCGCCGTCGCTCGCGGTCTTCCAGGATCCGCGTCGCGGGCTTCTGCTTCAAGATCTCAACCGCGTCTGCCGTGTATTCCGGCGCGATCAACACTTCGACGAACTGCTCCGCGAGCCGCTGCGCGAGCGGCGGATCGACCCGCCGGTTGAGCGCGACGACCCCGCCGTACGCGGACACAGGGTCCGAGGCATAGGCCTTGCCGTACGCCTCCTCGAGCTCGGACGCAACGCCGACGCCGCACGGGTTGCCGTGCTTCACGACCACACAGGTCGGGAGCTCGAACTCGTTCAGAATCGCGCGCGCCGCCTGCAGGTCGCCGAGGTTGTTGAAGGAGAGGTCCTTGCCGGAGAGCTGCTCGACGCGCGAAAGGAGGTCACGCCGCGCGCCGATCTCGACGTAGTAGGCCGCGCGCTGGTGCGGGTTCTCGCCGTACGGGAGCTCTCGCTGCCGCTCGAGGGCGAGGGCGAGGCGCGGAGGGAAGGTCTCGCGGTCGCCGAACCAGGACGCGATCGAGGCTTCGTAGGCCGCCGTGTGGGCAAACGCTTCGGTCGCCAGCTCGCGCCGTGTCGAAAGGTCGATTTCGCCGGTCGTCTGGATCTCGAGGAGCAGAGGCCCGTAGCGCTCGAGCGAGCAGACCGGCGCGACATGCTCGAAGTTCTTCGCGGCTGCGCGCAGCATCGCCGGGCCGCCGATGTCGATCATCTCGACGGCCTCCTCTTCGCGGACGTCCTTGCGCCCCGCGACCTGAGCGAACGGGTAGAGGTTGACGCAGACGAGGTCGAAAGGCTCGATGCCATGCTCTGCGAGCGCGTCCATGTCGGCTTTCACATTGCGCCGGGCCAGGATGGCGCCGTGGATCTTGGGGTGGAGGGTCTTGACGCGTCCGCCGAGCAGCTCGGGCACGTCGGTGAGCGCGTCGACCGGCTGGACGGAAAGCCCCAGCTCGGAGATGTACGCCGCCGTCCCGCCGCTCGCCACGAGCTCGACGCCGAGCTCGGCGAGACCGGTGGCGAACTCATCCAGCCCGGTCTTGTCGAAGACCGAGATGAGTGCCCGCCGGATCATCGCGTCAGGACCTTATTGCCCCGGCCAGATAGAGCCTGACCGCCTCCGGGAGCAGGCGGTGTTCCACTGCGCGGATGCGCGCGTACAGCTTCTCCGCGGTGTCGTCGGGCTCGATCGCCACCCGCTCCTGCACGATCACCGGCCCCGTGTCGACTCCTTCGTCGAGGAAATGGACGGTGACGCCGGTCTCCTGCACCCCTGCCGCGAGCGCCTGGCCGACTGCGTCGAGGCCTGGAAAGGCCGGCAGGAGGGACGGATGCACGTTGATGCAGCGGAAGCGCTCGAGGAAGGAGGGGGCGAGGAGGTGCATGTAGCCGGCGCAGACGACGAGCTCGACCCCGTTATTTGCGAGCCAGTCGGCCATGGCGGAATCGCGCTCTTCCCGGCCCGGGTACTCCTCGAGCGGAAAGGCCGCCGACGCGACGGAGGCCGCCTCTGCTCGGCCGAGCGCCGGGGCGGCGCGATTGTTCGCGGCGACCGCCGTCACCGGCAGCGCCGCGTCCAGGAGTGCCTGCAGGTTCGTGCCGGTGCCCGAGACGAGGACGCCGATCACACGAGCTTGCCGATCACGGTTCCGGCCCCTGCATCCCCCGGCGGGACGACCGCGCACATGCCGATGCCGAGGTTGAAGACCCGCCGTTGCTCCTCCTCCGCCACGCCCCGCTCGTCGAGCCAGGCGTACACGGCGGGACGCTCCCACGCGCTCCAGTCGATCTCGACCGCCACGCCCTCGGGCAGGACGCGCGGGAGGTTCCCGAGAATTCCGCCGCCCGTTACGTGGGCGAGGGCGCGCACGTCGCACGAAGCCCGCAGCCGCCGAACATCGTCGAGATAGAGCCTCGTCGGCGGGAGGAGAAGATCGGCGTCGAAGTCCCCGGTCCCGACGAGGCTGCGCACGAGGGTGAATCCATTGGCATGCAGGCCCGAGGAAGGCAGCCCGAGGACGACGTCCCCCGCGCGGCAGCGGGAGCCGTCGATCAGGTCGGCACGGCGCACGAGCCCCACACAGGCCCCGGCGAAATCGAGCTCCTCGTCGCGGTAGATGCCGGGTAGCTCGGCCGTCTCTCCGCCGAGGATGACGCAGCCTGCCGCGCGGCAGACCGACGCGGCACCTTCGACGAGCTCCGCGACCTCCTCGAGGTCGAGCGTGCCCGAGGCGACGTAGTCGAGGAAGAAGAGCGGCTCCGCGCCGGTCGTGATGACGTCGTTGACGCAGTGCGCGGCGAGGTCGACGCCCGCGTCGAAGAGCCGCCCCGCGCGCCGGGAGAGGATGAGCTTCGTCCCAACTCCGTCCATCGTCGCGGCGAGCAGGCGCTCGTCGTCGAGGGGGTGAAGCCCGGCGAACCCTCCAACTGAGCCCCCGGTCGAGGCGACCGCCGCCCGCAACCGCTCGACTATCGCCTCGGCCTTCCCCAGGGACACGCCTGCAGCCTCGTAACTGGTCATGCCAGCACCTCGGCGACGAGCTCGGGCCGGCCCTCCGGCCCGTTCGGGAGAAAGCGGACGATGCTCTCGCCGAGCGCGACGTCGGTCCCGCTCCGCTCGAGCAGGAGGATCTCGGCCAGGGCAACGGCCTTCTCCTCGGGGTCGTGCGCCCGCAGGTGGAGCTCGCCGATCTGCAGGTCTTCGGCCTGGCCGACCGCCTCGTCGACCCAGTCCCGCGGCGGATGCACCTCGAGGCGGTATCCGGCCTCGGTGGTCACGAACGTGCGCTTGCCGGGGTGATCCTGGATCTTCAGGCCCAGCTGGCGCGCCCGGTCGAGCACGGTCTCGAAGTCATCCTCCTCGAGCGCGATGCCGAGGTGGTCGACCCGGGGAACGTCCCAGTGCCCAGGCTGGAGGACGACGTTGACGGCGCCGCGCCCGACCTCGACCAGCCGGAGCCGGAAACCCATGGCGTCGAGCTCCTCCCAGGCCGTGCCGGCCTCGAACCAGTGCGAGCTCTCTCCGCGCCAGCCGTAGCGCCCGATCAGCTCGAAGCCCAACTTTCCCAGGTAACGGGCCTCGAGGAGCCGGACCTTGCTCGTCACGAGGTGGTAATGAAACAGATGCACCGGGCCGCGTCATCGTATCGGCGCCGGTCGCAGGATTTCCCTGCTCGGCGCGGAACGAGGCACACCATGACCCAAACCAGCCCACCACCACCGCCGACGCAGTCCTTCGGCCAACCGTACTACGGGATGCCGTCCGTGCCCGCGCCGAATGGCGAGCTCCTCGTCTTCCTGCTCGTCTGGCTCGTGGTCTTCGTCATCACGCTCGCAGCCGACACGGTCGACTGGCCCCACTTCGTCACGGCTTCGGTCTTCCTCGCAGCCGCCTACATCATCTCCCGCGGGATCGCGAAGGCCGGCAAGGTCCTCGAGGGGCATTGACCGCCCCCTCCAGGTAGTTGTTGCAGGGGCGCTAGGACGCGGGACCCGGCCGCGAGGCCGGGTCCCGTCCCCACTCGGTTCGACTAGCGGGGTCGAGCGGAGCGATTCGACAGCCGGGCCAACGACGAGGTGCACCGGCTTGATTCAGCAGGCGCCGACGCGTAGCGTTTTGGCCCTTGCGTCGAAAGAGCGCGTGCTGACCGTCAAGGACATCGCGGAGCTTCCGGAGCTCGGCTTGGCCGTGGCGGCGGGTGCGGAGGGCCTTCGGAACGAGGTCAGCTGGCTCCACGTCTCCGAGCTGGCCGACCCGACTCAGTTCCTCGAAGGCGGCGAGTTCCTGCTCACCACAGGTCTCGGGGTCGGCGAGATGGCCACGACCCAGCGCGCGTACGTTCGCCGCCTCGCCAAGCACGGCCTCGCCGGGCTCGGGTTCGGTGTGGGGTTCGGCTTCCCGGACGTGCCGGGCCCGGTGGTCGAGGAGGCGAACAAGCTCTCCTTCCCGGTTCTGACCGTCCCCTACAAGGTTCCGTTCGTCGCGATCACGAAGGCGGCCGTGACGCGCCTCGCAAACGAGCAGCTCCAGCAGCTGACGCGTGCCCTCGAGGTGCACGAGCGCCTGGCCGATGCGGTGCTCGAGGGACGTGGGCTGCAGGCGCTCCTTGCCATCCTCTGCAACCACCTCGACTGCAGCCTTGCCCTCGTCGACGAGAGCGGCCGCGTTGCCGCCGAAAGGCATGCGCGCAACCGGCTGAGCTTCGAGCAGGCACTCGAGCTCCCCGTTGTCGCCCACGGGCAGCTTGCGATGCTGAAGGCGGCTCGCGAGACGGGCGACTTCAGCGAGTACGACCTGCTCGTCCTCCACCACGGCCAAACGGCTCTCGCCTTCGAGCTCTCACGCCGGCGGGCTGTCAGCGCCGCGGAGCTTCGCCTCGCCGGCGACCTGCTCGACGACCTCGACGACGACCGCCTCGATGACCGTGAGGCCGGGCGGCGCATGGCCGCGTTCGGCCTCGAGTCCGGGCGGGACTATGCCGCGCTCCTGGCCGTCCCGCGGAACGGGCTCTCGAGCGAGCGGCTTCGGGACGAGGTCGCCGAGGAGCTCGAGCGCGGGAGCGTGCCCTTCCTCTCGACCGCGCGCCGGGACCGGGCAGCTTTCCTGGTCGGCGCCGCGAGCGAGCAGGAGGTGTTGACGCTCGCGCGCCGCGTGGTCGAGGCTGAGCCGATGGCCCGCGTGGGGGTGGGACGGCCCGCGCACGGCCGAGCGCTCGGCCGCAGCCTGCTCGAAGCGCGCGCCGCACTCGATGCCGGCACCGGCGAGGTCGCTTCCTACCGCGATCTCGGTTCGCTGGAGCTCCTGCTCAGTCTCCCGGACGCGGCGCTCGAGGCCTTCGTCGACCGGGTGCTCGGCCACGCGTCCGCCAACGACGCGCTCGTCCAGTCGCTGACCGCGCTCCTCGATGCGGGCTGCCGCTGGAGCGACGCCGCGGACGAGCTCGGGGTCCACCGCCATACGCTTCGCTACCGCATGGACCGGCTGCGTGAGCAGACCGGCCGTCATCCCGACGATCCCGAGCAGCGCATGGAGCTCTGGCTGGCTCTGAAAGCTAGGCAGGCCCTCGCGGCCCGCAACGGAAGGAGCGCTTCTTGAGCACGACCGCGACTGACCACCTCTGGCGCCACTTCACGCCGGCGGGCGCAAGCCGGCTCGTCATCGAGCGGGCTGAGGGCTGCCACATCTGGGACAACGAGGGCAACCGCTACCTCGACGCGCTCTCCGCGCTCTACTGCGTCAACATCGGCTACGGCCCCTGGCCGGAGATCGCCGAGGCGGCCGCGAAGCAGATCCGCCAGCTTCCGTTCTTCACGAACTGGGTCGGGTTTGCGACGCCGCCGGCGCTCGAGCTCGCCGACAAGCTGACCGAGCTCGTCCCGATCGACGTCGGGCGCATCTTCTTCGTGGGCGGGGGCTCGGAGGCGATCGAGTCTGCGCTCAAGATCGCGCGCCAGTACCACCGGCTGCGGGGCGAGCCGACGCGCTACAAGTTCGTCACCCGCCGGAGCGCCTACCACGGGACGACGCTGGGCGCCCTCTCGATCAACGGCAGCCCTGCTCTCCGGGCTCAGTTCGAGCCGCTTCTTCCCGGCTGCCTGCGGGCGCCGATGCCGTACCGCTACCGCTGTCCCTATTGCTCCGACGAGTCGCGCTGCAACCTCCGCTGCGCCGACGAGATCGACGAGATCGTCCAGAACGAGGGGCCGGAGACCGTCGCCGCGGTCATCCTCGAGCCCGTCCAGAACTCGGCCGGGACGATCACGCCGCCCGAGGGCTACTTCGAGCGCGTCCGGGAGATCTGCGACGAGCACGGGATCCTGCTGGTCGCCGACGAGGTCATCACCGGCTTCGGCCGCATGGGCGAGTGGTTCGGGTCGACCCGCTACGGGATCGAGCCGGACATGATGACCGTCGCCAAGGGCATCACCTCCGCCTATGCGCCTCTCGGGGCCGTCATCGCCAACGAGCGCACGATCGAGCCGTTCTTTGCCGAGTCGAAGGCGGCCTTCACACACGGGATCACGTTCGGCGGCCACCCGCTCTCATGCGCGATCGCTCTCGCCAACCTCGCGGTCTTCGAGCGGGAGGATCTGGTCGGCCGCGTGCAGCGCTACCAGGGCGAGTTTCGCGACCGTTGCGACCAGCTGCTCGAAGAGCACCCCATGGTCGGAGACGTGCGCGGCGACGGCTACTTCTACTCGCTCGAGCTCGTCAAGGACAAGGAGACGAAGGAAACCTTCTCGCCGGCCGAGCGCGACGATCTCATCAAGACGTTCCTCCTCCCGCGCACGCGGGAGCTCGGCGTCTACATGCGCTTCGACGACCGCGGCGAGACATGCGCGCAGTTCGCGCCGCCGCTAGTGGCCGGACCGGAGGAGTTCGACGAGATGGTAGGGGTGCTGCGCCAGGTGCTCGACGAGGCGTGGGACCGGGTCAACAACAGGGTGGAGGCATAAGGGATGGCAACGGCGGTGAAGACGCTGCAGAACTTCGTCGGCGGCGACTGGGTCGAGGCGACCGGGGACGAGGCACGCGAGATCGTCTCGCCGGTGACGGGCGAGAAGCTCGCCGACGCGCCGAACGCGAGCGAGGAGGACATCAGCCGCGCCGCCAAGGCGGCCCGGGAGGCACAGCCGAAGTGGGCCGCGCTGACGGCCTGGGAGCGCGCCGAGGTCTGTCACGCGATCGCCGACCTGATCGACGAGCGCAAGGAGGAGTTCGCGCGCGAGCTCTCGCTCGAGCAAGGGAAGCCGTTCACCGCCGAGGCGATCCCCGACATCGAGGAGACCGCTGAGAACTTTCGCATCGCCGCCGAGGACGTCAAGCGCATGGAGTCCGCCGTCATCCCGTCCCAGGACGCGAACAAGCGCATCATCACGTTCCGGAAGCCCAACGGCGTCTATGCCGCCATCACGCCGTGGAACTTCCCCACGCTCATCCCGGTCGAGCTGATCGCGCCCGGGATCGCCGCCGGGAACACGATCGTGATGAAGCCGTCCGAGTGGACGCCCATCGCGATGGCGAACTTCATGCAGATCATGGCCGACGCCGGCCTTCCCGACGGCGTCGTCAACGTCATCTACGGCGACGGGAAGGTCGGCGAGCGGCTGATCCAGGACGAGAACGTCGACTGCGTCGGCTTCGTCGGCTCGCACACGACCGCGGAGAAGATCGTGCGCGCGGCCGGGCTGAAGCGGAGCCTGATCGAGGCGAGCGGGAACGGCCCCGTCGTCGTCTGCGCCGACGCCGACCTCGACGCCGCGGCCAAGGGCGCCGTCTTCGGCGGCTTCTTCTGCGCGGGTCAGGTGTGCTGCGCCACCGAGCGCGTCCTCGTGGACAAGCGGGTTCACGACGACTTCCTCGCCGCCGTCGTCAGGGAGGCGGAGGGCTGGAAGCTCGGTGACCCCTTCGACGACGGCACGCTTGTGGGCCCGATGAACAACGAGCCGACCGCCCAGAAGATGGACGCGCACCTCGAGGATGCGCTCGAGAAGGGGGCCGAGATCGTCGTGGGCGGCGCCCGCGAGGAGGGGCGCCCGACCAATCTCTACTACCAGCCGACCGTCGTC
>JBDTRS010000087.1:0-9932 GCA_039931575.1 Gaiellaceae bacterium | reverse complement strand
CTGACCCGGGGCCAGGGCGCCTGAGCCAGAGCCTCGTCACACTGCCCCGACGAGAACCGTAGTGTGGACAGGCCCGGGGCCGCGCTGCGCATGTGACGGCCGTGCAACCGCCAGCGATGACCGACGCCATGTTGAATGCGAACCCGCCCTGAAGCTCGTGCAGGCAAGCGGTGACGCCCTTGGCCCGCCAGTCGGGGAAGAGCTCCTTCATGTGACGGTCGACCTCGGCCTCGCCGGCGACGAAGGTCGAGCGGTAGCCGATCCGCTCCTGGCGCTCGAAGGTGGCGGCGAGATCGGATTCCTGCACCTCCGGCCCGAGCGCGATGTAGCCGACGGGGTTGTAGGCGTACGCCTCCGGGTCCGATTCCCACACCTCGACGCAGGCCTGCATCAGCTCGCTCATGGCCGGCTGGAAGTAGTTGTTGCGGACGACGCCGCAGGCGATGCCTGAAGCGCCGGAGCCGGGCGAGCGCTTGTCGAGGACGACAATGTCCTTTCCAGACCCCAGACCGCGCTCCGAGAGCTCCTTCGCGAGGTGGTAGGCGGTCGAGAGACCGTGGATGCCCGCGCCGACGACGACGTAGGGGGCGGATTTCGGCAGCGAGCTCATGAATTGCCTCCTGGGCAATAGCGTGTCAAAATACTGTCGGACGAAATTTACCATGGCCAGAACCGGAAAACCAGCAGTCCGCACGGTCGCAGCCGTCGACCGGGCGCTCGTCGTCGTCGACGCCCTCGAGGCAGGCGAGGAGCTGGGCACGAACGAGCTCGCACGGCGAACGGGGTTGAACCCCAGCACCGTCTCCCGACTCCTCGCCACGCTCGCCCGCGGTCACCTCGTCGAGCACGTTGAGGAGAGCGGTCGCTACAGGCTCGGCCTGCGCTTCCTGCAACTCGGAAACGCCGTTCTCGCCCGGCTCGACCTGCGCGAGGTCGCTCGCCCCCACCTGCACGCGCTGGCCGTGCACACTGGCGAAACTGCGACCCTCTCGGCACCCGGCGACCCCGACGCCTTCACCGTCGACTTCGTCCAGGGATCCTCCTCGGTTGTCAGCGTGGCCCGCCTCGGCCGGCCGAGCGTCGGGCACGCCACAGCCACCGGGAAAGTGGGGCTCGCGTTCGGCCCTATCCCGCTTCCTCCGGGCCCGCTGCAGCGCTTCACCGAGCGCACCGTCACCGACCGGCGCCGTCTCCAGAAGGAGGTCCGCCGCGTCCGCACGCGCGGTTTCGCCGAGGCCGCCGGTGAGCGCGAGGAGGACCTGAACGCCATCGCAGCGCCGGTTTTCGGGAGCGGGGGCGAGCTCGCGGCCATCATCGGCGTCCAGGGCCCCTCTTCACGCTTCGGCCGCGCGGCGATGAGCGCCGCCATCGGCCCGCTGCTCGAGCTTTCGCGGGCGGTGTCGGACGCTTTAGGCTGGAGCCCCGACCTCACGCCCAAGGAGAGTTGAATGAGCACCGACGCAGGCATCATCCGAACCGCCTTCGACCGCGTTCAGCGCGAGCTGGGCGCCGAGATGATGGATTGGGAAGGCTGGTACTGGCCCAACCACTTCGGTGATCCCGTGGCCGAGCACCGGGCCGTGCGCGGCAGCGCGGGCGTCTGGGACGAGTCCCCCCTCCGCAAATGGGACTTCAGCGGCCCGGACGCGCTCGTGGCCGCCGATCGCATCTTCACGAACGACATGCTCGGCCTCGAGATCGGGCAGGTTCGCTACGCGCCTTTCTGTGACGAGAACGGGAAGATGGTCGGCGACGGCACCGTCTTCAAGTTCACCGACGCGAGCTGCTGGGTGATCACGGCGCTCGATTCCGATCTCGATCACTTCCAGGACGTGGTCGACGGCCTCGAGGTTCAGATCGAGCCCATCACGGAGAAGCTTCCCCACCTTCAGCTCCAGGGGCCCAAGTCCCGGGAACTGCTCGCTGATCTGACGGACGAGTCGGTCGAAGACCTCGGCTACTTTCGCTTCCTCCCGCACCAGGTGCATGTGGGGCGCGTTCCGGTGTGGTTCTCGCGCACCGGGTACTCGGGCGAGCTCGGGTACGAACTTTTCTGCGACCCGGACTACGCGGAGGAGCTGTGGAGCGTTGTCACCGGGGCCGGCGCGCAACCCTATGGTCTCGCGGCCGTTGAGACGCTCCGCATCGAATCGGGGCTCATCTTCATCGGCTACGACTACTTCCAGCACGAGACCGACCCCTTCGACATGTCGCTCGACAAGGTGATCCGGCTCGACACGGGCGACTTCTGCGGCAAGGCGGCGCTGGCCGAGACGGCCAAGGGCCCGCCGAAGCGGATGGTGACGCTCGAGGTCGAAGGATCGGAGGTGCCGGAGTACGGCGCGGCCGTCACGAAGGACGGCGAGCCGGCCGGGACGCTCACGAGCCCGGCGGAGAGCCCCACGCTCGGCCGCGTCATCGGCATGGCCGTCCTCGAGACCCGCTTCGCCGCCAAGGGCGAGCAGGTGCAGGTCGCCGTCGGCGACGGGACCGCGAACGCCACCGTGGCAGACTTCCCGATCTACGATCCGGAGAAGCGCCGGCCGCGGGGCTAGCTCGTCCCCGCCAGGTCCCCGGCGAGGAGCTTGCGGAACTCGGGGTACTGGCCGAGCTTCCCGACGGTCACGAGCGTGTCGCCTTCCTGGATCACGTCGTCGGGCTGAGCGCCGGTCACCGGCTCGGGCTCACGCAAGATCGCGATGATCGTCACGCCCGTGCGAGCTCGAAAACCGCACTCGGCGAGCGTCTTACCGACCGTCGGGCTCCCCGGGGGCACCGGGACCCACTCGATAGCGAGCTCGCCGAGAGCCATCTCGAGCTCCTCGACGATCTTCGGGCGCTCGTACGCCCCGCCGAGGACCGCCCCCAGCTGGCGCGACTCACCGTCCTCGAGGTGCAGGACAGCGGTTGGCTCCTCGTCGCCGTCGTGCAGGAAGACGTAGAGCTCGCGCGCTCCGTCGAGGTGCTGGATCACGGCGACGCGGCTACCGTGATCCGTCGTGAGGGTGAACTTCGTCCCAACTCCTGGGAGGCGGGTTTCTCTGAGCTCGTGGGTCATGACTCTCCTATCAGGCTAGTCGAGGCCGGATGAGACGGCGGCCAATGCGTCTGGACTCCTTCATGAGAATCACTCCGAGCGTGGCGGTTGCGAGAACGTAGAGGCCCGCGAAGGCGACGAAGTCGCCGCGGTCGCCGGCCGAGATCGCGTCGTTCTCGGAAGCGATCTGGGCGAGGATGATCGTGAACTCACCGTGGGCGACAAGCGCCGCTCCGACGTTGAGGCTCTGGCGGGGGCTGAAGCCGCCCACGATCCCCGCGCCGAAGCCACCGGCCACCTTGGCGCAGACTGTGAGAACGACGGCGAGGGCGACCAGCCAGCCGACGCTTCCGAGCGCGCCAACGTCGATCGAGAGCCCGAAGACGAAGAAGAAGAGGGCGGCGAAGACGTCCCGGAAGGCAAGGAAGCGCTCCTCGATCTCCTGGCGCAGCGACGTCTCCGCGAGCACGACTCCCGCCATCAGCGCCCCGATCGCCTCGGAGAACCCGAGCTCCTTCGCGACCGCCGCCATCCCGACGAGGAAGGCGAATGTCGCGAGCAGCATGAACTCCCCGGGCATGCGGGCGAGAAGCTCGTCGATCGGCCGGCGCAGGAACCGCGATGCCGCGATCGAGACCGTGACGAACGCGAGAGCTTTCGCGACCGCCACGAGGGTGGGGCTCACGCCGGCGCCGCCGGCCGCCGCAAAGCCGAGCACGCCCGCGATGACGAGGTCCTCGAAGACGAGGATCGCGAGGATGAGGTCCGTCTCGTCGTCGGCAAGGCGACGGAAATCGATTAGGCCCTTGACGGTGACCGCGCTCGACGAGACGTAGATGGTTGCGGCGAGGATGATGGCGGCGAAGCCGGGCCCAAACGCGATCACGCCGACCAGGAGCCCGACCCCCGCGTTCACGATCAGGTCGATGGATCCGCCGAGCCCGATGTGGCGTCCGCTCCGCACCAGCCGATCGACCGTGAACTCCAGGCCGAGGAAGAAGAGCAGGAAGATGATTCCGAGCTCGGCCACGAAGGCCGTCACTTCGGACGGCTCGATCAGGCTCAGGACGCTCGGCTCGTTCGGCCCGAGGAGCAGGCCCGCGAGCAAGTACGCAGGGATGGCCGAGAGCCCGATCCGGCCCGCCGCGAGCCCAAGAGCTCCCAGCACGGCGATGGTGAGGGCGAGTTGGGAGAGCGTCACTACCGTCAGGCATCCTACGAAGGCTGGGGTGCGGCGACCTCGTCCCACGGCCGAGACGCAACGCCACGACCTAGCGGATCCGCGGACGCCCGAGCATCTGAATGTCGAGCGCCCGCGCCACCTGGGGCACGAGCGTCCCCTGTCCGACGACCGACACGAGCACGACGACGAAGACGATCCCGAAGACCTTCCCCGAGCCCTCCACGTCGGCGAGGACTGCGAATGCGGCCAGCAAAATCGGCACGGCACCCTTGAGGCCGCACCAGGCGATGAACGCGCGCTCCGTCCAGCGGAAGCGTGCCCGCGAGAGGGTTGCTGCGACGACGAGCGGGCGGGCCACGAAGGCAATCAGGAGCGCAAGGACAACTCCTTCGGTCCAGACGCGCAGGCTCAGCGAGCCGAAGCTGACGGCAAGGCCGAGCGCGGCGAAGACGACGATTTCAGCAAGAACGGCCAGCGATCCGTGAAAGCGCTCGATCTCCGACTTGTACGGGCTGCGCGTGTCTCCGAGGACGAGGCCGGCGATGAAGACGGCGAGGAAGCCGGAGCCGTGCGCGAGCGCGGTCACGCCATAGAGGGCCCCGGCGAGCGCGAGCGCCAAGACAGGGTTGAGCGCGTCGACCGGCAGGCGGACACGGCGCAGAAGCATGACGATGAGCAATGCCCCCAGGAGCCCGACGGCCGTCCCGATCGCCATCTCGACCGCGAACTCCTGGAGGATCACGAGCTTGGTCGCGTCGTCGTGCGTCGCGAGCTCGATCATGCCGATCATCAGCGCGATTCCGGCTGGGTCGTTCACTCCGGCCTCGCCCTCCAGGGTCGTGCCGGCCCGACCGACGATCTCGCGCTCGCCGAGCACCGAGAACATAACCGCCGGGTCAGTGGGGGCGAGCGCCGCGCCGACGACCCCAGCCAGCATCCATTCGAAGCCGAGAACGTAGTGGGCGAAGACCGCCACGATTGCCGCCGTGGCAAATGTCCCGAGCACCCCTAGCGAGAGGATCGGCCCGGCTGCGTCCCTGAAGCGCCGCCAGCCGATGTCCATCCCGCCGTTGAAGAGGATGACGATCAGCGCGACGACGGCGATCCTCTCCACGGTGAGAATGGGCACGTACTCGTAGAGAGACGCCCACAGATCCGACACCAAAGCCGCGGCGATGAGGAACAGCGCCGGCGGCGGAATCGGGATCCACGCGGTGAGCTTCGTCGACCAGACCGCGAGGGCGAAGCTCCCGGTCACCAGGAGCACGATAGCTGCGAAGTCGGCAATTTCGGTCATAGCCAAGACATCGCCGACCAGCCTTCCCGGCACACCGACGGCGACGATACCACGCTTCGTCGGGGCCTAGTTGGGCGGTGGCTAGACCGCCGCCGCGCGCACGAAGGACGCGAACGGCTCGAGGAACCGGGAATCGACTCGCCACTCTTCCTGAAGCTCCCACTGCACGGCGAGCACCCAGCCCTCGCCCTCGAGCTCCACGGCCTCGACGACCCCGTCCGGAGAGCGCGCGACCACCGTCAGTTCGGGTGCCACCTCGTCCAAAGCCTGGTGGTGGAAGCTGTCCACCTCGATCTCGTCGACGCCGAGCGCCTCGTGGAGGCGACTTCCCGGCTCGACCGAGATCGAGTGCCGGGGATGAGCCGGCACGCCCACCTCGCCCGCGAGCGAAGCGCGCTCGACCTCCTTCCAGCGGACCCATCCCCGGTCGGTCGCATGGCCGGCCCATTCGGGGACCAGAGTCAGATCCTGGACGAGTGTGCCCCCCAGCGCCACGTTCAGCACCTGGATGCCCCGGCACATGCCCAGGAGCGGGAGGCCGCGGTCGAGCACGCGCTCGACCAGCTCGAGCTCGAAGGCGTCCCGGTGCGGGTCGGTGACTGTGATGAGCTCATGCGGCTCCTGGCCGTAGCGGCCCGGCTCGATGTCCCGGCCGCCGCCGAGCAGGACGCCGTCGCAGGCGTCGAGTGCATCGTCAAGATGGGCGCCGTCCAGTTGCGGGAGCATGAGCGGGACGCCGCCTGCAAGCGCGACCGGGCGCTGGTGGCCCACGCCTGCGTAGTTCCCGAAGTCCTGTAGACCGAGCGAGAGGCCGATGACCGGTTTCCGCTGAGGCACCTGGACACTTATATCCCAGCCCTCTAGCATCGCGAGGCTCGCAGACGGTGACGCACGAGGGGAGTCGAATGGCGGAGGAAAAAAAGGCTGGGCAAGCCTCGAACGGGGCTCCGTCGGAAGAGTTCCTGGACGAGTGGCGCAACGCGGCGTACAACTGCTACAGCTCAGGCCACAAGTTCTGCCGAGAGGTCTGCCCGGTCATGCAGGTCACGCGTGACGAGGCCCACACGCCGACGGCCTTCCACGCGAATGTCGTCGCGATGGACAAGGGACACCTGGGCATCGAAGACGTGGCACGCGACTACGTCCACTGCACGATGTGCGGAGCATGCGAGCTGCGCTGCCCGAACACGCTCGTCACAGGAGACTTCTACCGCTTCCGCCAGCGCACGGTCGATCTCGTCAAGGCCATGCGCTCCCTAGCGGTCGAGAACGAGATCCACCAGCCGAATTGGAAATTGACCCCGACTGCTACTCGGGGAGCCAGACAAGGCAGCCGACGCCTGCCCTGATCTTCTTGACGGCCCTTCGATAGAGACGCGGCTTCAGCTTCACCCGGTCCGGTCCAAAGACGAGGAGGCCCGGCCCGCGCTCGGTCACGAGCTCGAGCAGCGCGTCGAGCGGGTGCGGGCTGCGCACGCGCAGCCGCTCAACGGGCACGCCCAGGGCATGAGCGAGCGCGGCGGGCGCGAGGAAGGCCTCGGCGTCCGCCGGCTCGTCGGGCAGCTGGTCGTAGCCCATGCGGACGGACATGGCCAGAGGCGGGAGCTCGACCGCGTTCACGACGATGAGCGGCTGTCCGGACTCGACGGCCGCGTCGACCGCGACCCGGGCCGCCTCGGAGTCGAAGGGCACGCCGAGAGTGGCGAGCAGGACCGGCCGCCTCGTCGCGGCCGAGCGCGCGGGCGCTACTCGGGCCGGAGCTTCCACTTCGGCGCACTCCGCGCGCGCCGTCGGATCCGCCGCCGCCACCACGGCATGTAGGCGAGAAACCACATCCCGAGCACGACGGGCAGGAGCAGGAAGAGCGACTCGGCGACGAAGATCGCGAGCAGCCCGAAGACGAGCGCCGTCCCGAACGCGACCCCAATGGGGACGAGGCGAAGGCGGCGCATGTCGCGTAAGAGGCCCTCGTACTCTCCCGCCGGGATCTGGCTCGTGTTCCAGCGCCGCCCGCAGCTCTCGCACTGCCACGTGTCGCCGTAGGCGACGTGCTTCATCTCGCCACAGTCGCAGGCAACGGTGATCGGGGGCGCTCGCACGTTTCGATTGTACGGCCAGAGTCGCAGTGCGATTGAACTCGTCCGTGGGCGGTGTTACGTTGCCCGCGCAGCCGTACTGCCGCGCCGCGGCGTACGAGTCACCGAAGGGAGGATCTGTGGCTGAAGCAGTCGTCGAAGAACGACAACTTCTCAAGGCGATGCGCTGGTACGACGGATTCGTGGTCGCGCTCGCCAACCCGGGGTTCCTGATCGGATCGCTGGGGTTCTCGATCGGGGTCCTCGGCGGCTGGGGAGCCATGTTCCTCTGGGGCATCTCCATGTTCCTCGGCACCCTCTCGAACTGGGTCTACTCGGAGAGCGCCGCCATGTTCCCGGACAAGCCGGGCGGCATCTCGCTCTACGCCAACGAAGGTTGGCGCAAGTACTTCACCTTCATCGGACCGGTCGCGACGTTCGGCTACTGGTTCGCCTGGTCGAGCGTGCTCGCGCTCTTCGGCATCGTCATCGGCTCGCTCGTGCAGGCCGAGTGGGCGAGCGGTCAGGACTGGACGTTCTCGACCGGGCTCGCCGACGGGCTGGGCCTCCCGCACGTGATCGCGATCCTCGTCATCTTCGTCGTGTGGGCGATCAACCTCTTCGGGATCCGCCCCGCCGTGTGGATGGCGTACGCGACGGGCGCGCTCCTCATGATCCCCCTCTTCGTCTTCATCGTCCTCACGTACCTGACGGGCGACTGGTCGAGCTCGAACATCACATGGGAGCTCCATGACTGGAAGACCGCGGTCGTCTGGCTCTACATCATGGGCTGGTCGGCCTACGGGGTCGAGACGTGCGCCACCTTCGCGCCGGAGTACAAGGACACCGTCCGCGACACGTCGCTTGCCCTCCGCTCGGCGGCCCTCTTCTCGCTCGCCGTCTACATCCTCCTCCCGCTCGGGGTCGGCGGCACCGTGCCGTACGACACGATCGCGGGCGACGGCAGCGGCATCGTCTACCTCGTCGACGGCTTCAACACGATCCTGGGCGGCGGCGGCGACATCATGGTCGTCCTCCTGATCGCGAGCCTCTTCATCTCCATGAACACGGCCACGGCCGACGGCTCGCGCGCGCTCTATGGCATCGCCCGCGACGGCGTCACGATCAAGCAGCTGGACCACCTGAACCGGTTCCACGTCCCCGCAAGGGCGATGACGGTCGACCTGGTCATCAACGTCATGCTGGTCCTCTTCGTCGGCAACATCCTCGCCATTCTCGTGGCCGGGAACCTCGGCTACATGTCGTCGCACTTCTTCGCGCTGACCGGTTTTCTGCTCCTGCGCAAGGACCGGCCGAACTGGCCGCGGCCGATCCGGCTCGCGCGCCCGTGGGTCGGCGTGGCCGCGCTGGTGGCGGCGATCAACGCCTTCTTCATCATCATCGGCGCCTCCAACCCGAGCCTGACGGGCTACGGCGGCACGAAGGAGACGTGGATCGGCATCGGCGTCCTGCTCTCGTCGATCGTGCTCTTCGCGTACCGGCGAATCGTCCAGGACAAGGCTCCGCTCCACCTCCAGGACGACACGCCCGCCGTTCCCGCCACCATGGCGGCCCCGACGGGCACCCCCGTCCCCTAGAAGCTGTTTCGCGAGAGGGGGCGGCACGCGCCGCCCCCTCTCGTTCATCCTGCTGCTTGCAACACCGGCCGAGCGGTTGGAGAATCGCGTTCCCAGTGCGTCCAAAGGAGGCCTCCGCGAATGGCGCGTGACCCGAAGCACGACATTCTCTTCGAGCCGATCCAGATCGGGCCGAAGACGATGAAGAATCGCTTCTACCAGATCCCGCATTGCAACGGGTTCGGGTCGGAGAAGCCGCTCAACCAGGCGTACTTCCGAGCAATGAAGGCGGAGGGCGGCTACGCCGCCGTCTGCACCGAGTACTGCTCCATCCACCCGGAGTCCGACGACACGCACCGGGTCTCGGCGCGCCTCTGGGACGACGACGACATCAAGAACCTCGGGTTCATGTGCGACATGCTCCACGAGCATGGCGCGCTCGCCGCCGCCGAGCTCTGGTACGGCGGCCCGCACGCGCCTTGCATGGAGACGCGTTGCGTTCCGCGCGCGCCGTCCCAGATCCCGAGCGACTTCGAGCACCTCACCTACCCGAAGGAGATGGACCGAGACGACATCCGCGAGGTGCAGGGCTTCTACGTCGAGGCAGCCAAGCGGGCACGCGAGGCCGGCTTCGACATCGTCTACGTCTACGGGTCGCACTCCTATCTCCCCCAGCAGTTCCTGACCCCGTACTACAACCGCCGCACAGACGAGTACGGCGGCTCGTTCGAGAACCGCGCCCGCTTCTGGCGCGAGACGATCG
>JBDTRS010000086.1:0-10252 GCA_039931575.1 Gaiellaceae bacterium | reverse complement strand
CGCATCCGCTGACCGCGAAGCCGGGAGAGACGACGCGCTTCTGGGTCGTCGCCGCGGGGCCGACCAACAACGTCAACTTCCACGTTGTCGGCACGATCTTCGACCGCGTATGGGCCAACTCCGATCTCACGAGCCCGCCGCAGCAGGGCGTCCAGACAGTCGTCGTCCCGGCCGGCGGGGGAGCAGTCTTCGACGTCACGATCGACGACGAGGGTCTCTATCCCTTCGTCTCGCACGCCTTTGCGGACGTCGATCTCGGCCAGGTCGGCCTGCTCAAGGTCGGCAACCCCAAGTGACAGCTCGAAGCGCGGGAGCCGCCGGCGGGTCGGCTCCCGCGTCTTCGTAGCACCAGCGCTAGTCGCCGCCCGTCTCGAGCAGCCCCTGGCTGAGCGCGTAACGGACGAGCTCCGCCCGGCTCTGCAGGCGCAACTTCTGCATGATGTGCGCCCGGTGCGTTTCGGCCGTGCGCACGGAGATATAGAGCTTGCTCGCGATCTCCTGGTTCGTGTGCCCGAGGGCCAATAGGCGCAGAACGTCGCGTTCGCGCTCGGAGAGCGGATCCTGCTCGGCGCGTTTGCGCTCCTCCGCGTCGGCGGCGACCATCCGCGCCCCGAGGGCCGGGTGCACGTAGCGACCGCCACCGGCGACGTCGCGGATGGCGGCGACGACGTCGCTGTCGACTGCCTCCTTGAGCACATAGCCGGACGCGCCGGCGTCGAACGCTTCCCGCACGTAGCGGGGGTCGTCCTGCATCGAGAGGATCAAGACCTTGGCCTCGGGGGCGTCGTGGAGGACGTCGGGGATGGCCTCGATGCCGGTCTTTCCCGGCATGACGACGTCCATCAGGATCACGTCGGGCTTGGTAGCACGGGTCTGGAAGACGGCGTTCCTAGCGTCGCCGGCCTCGCCGACGACCTCGATGTCGGCCTCGGACTCGAGCACCTTGCGCAGGCCGGTTCTAACGACGGCATGGTCGTCGACGATCAGGACGCGGATCATCTCGTTCTCGCTCATCGCAGCGGCACCTCGGCCACGATCGTTGTCCCGGCACCGGGGCTCGACTCGATCTTTAGCTTGCCGCCCAGAAGCGCCAGCCGCTCGCCCATGCCGAGCAGCCCCAGTCCCTCACCTCCGGCGTCAGGGGTGAAGCCGCGCCCGTCGTCTTCGATCACAGCCGTGACCGCACGGCTGCTTCGGGTGAGAACGATGCTGACCGAACTGGCCTGGGCGTGCTTGACGATGTTGGTCAACGCCTCCTGAACGATCCGATAGAGGGCGGTCTCGACGTCGCTCGGCATCCGGCCGTCGATCTGCGACTCGAGGTCAACGCGCATCCCCGTCTGCTCGGAGAAGGTGTCGCGCAGGCGCTCGAGCGCCGCGCCCAGCCCGAAGTCGTCGAGTGCTTTCGGCCGCAGCTCGACCGCCAGGCGGCGGACGTCGTGCAGCGTCTCGACGACCTGCTCGCGCACCGCGGCCAGCGCCTCGGAACGCTCGTCGTCGGACTTGGCCTCCTCGACCGCCTTCAAACCGAGCAAGACCGAGGTCAGCTCCTGCCCGGTCTGGTCGTGCAGCTCCCGTGCCAGCCTGCGGCGCTCCAACTCCTGTGCTTCGACCACGCGCCGAAGCGCGTCGCCGGCGACACGCTTCGACAGGTCGACGGCGACAGCCGCACGCGGCGCGAAGGTCTCAGCCAGGCGCAGGTCGCCCTCAGTGAAGCGGGGGTCGGGGCCCTTCTTGTCGTGAGCGACTATTACTCCGATCGGCCGGCGGCCAGCGACAAGCGGGACGTAGAGGCCGCTCTGGCCGCCGAGACGTCCGGCCGCTTCCTGATCAACTTCTGTGTCGGCTGCGAGCGAGTCGACCCGCTCGGCCCGGCGCCGCTCGAGCACGCGCCCGCTCTTCGAGCCTGCGCGTTCGAGCTGTAGCCCGACGATGTCCATCGCACCGTTACCGTCAGCGGCTTCGATCCGCAGCGTCCCGTCACCGGCAGGCAGGGCTATCGCCACTAGGCTTGCCCCGATCAGCGCGCGCAGGCGCCGGGCGATCAGCTCGAGCAGGCGCGCCAGCTCGATCTCGCTCGCGAGCGCCGTCCCGACCTCGTTCAGCGCTTCGAGCTGCTCCGACCAGGACGTCGCCGCCTCGTACAGGCGTGCGTTCTCGATCGCCACCGCCGCCTGACTGGCCAGGGTCTCGACGAGCTCCTGATCCTCGGCATTGAAGGAGCCCGACTCTTTCTCAGTCAGATAGAGGTTGCCGAACGCGTGGCCGCGCAGAAGGATCGGCACACCTAGGAAGGCGCGCATCGGCGGATGATTGGGTGGGAGGCCGACTGAGCGCGGGTCGTCGGCGATCGACTCCAACCGCAGCGAGCGGGCGTCGGTGATCAGGGCGCCGAGGATGCCGCGGCCACGCGGAAGGTCGCCGATCTTGGCCACCGTCTCGGCGTCGACGCCAGTGTGGACGAAGCGCTCGAGCGCAGTTCCCGACTGGTCGATTACGCCGAGCGCCGCGTAGCGGGCGCCGGTGAGGGCGGCGGCCGTCTCGACCAGCTTCTGCAGCAGGTCGTCAAGCGATAGCTCCGAGCTCAAGGCGATCCCGGCAGCGACGAGTCCCCGTAGGCGGTCGGTCTCGGGCATAGGGGGATTATCAGTAACCGATCGCACAAGACCGTGCCTTGTCGCTGATGGTGGGGCCCCGCGAGCCTCGCGGCGCAGCACGACATCCGTACTTTGCCGCAGTCGCGATCCGTGGGCGGGCGGATGCGCTCCCCGGCGAGCGCTGGAACGCTGGAGAAGTGAACGAGACGACGAATCCTGCACCGGCCGCCGGGCTGGCGGCCGGCCTGCTCAACGAGGGAGGAGGAACCATGAACGACTGGATGGATGGGAGCGACTGGATCTGGATGACCTTTTCGATGACTATCGGAATCGTTGTCCTCGGCGCCGTCATCTACGCAGCAGTGCGGCTCGCTAATCGGGATTCGCGCCCGCAGCGATAGAAACCTGGGCTATCGGGCCCCTACACAGCGGGAGAGCGCGGGTACAAAACGGGTACGCGAGTTCGGACACGGTCGGGCACGCGCGTCCCTCATTCGCCCTTCCCTCGTAATGAAGGGGTCCCCGGTTCGAGTCCGGGCGTCGGCTTCAGCCCTCAGAGATGGCTAGTCGAGGCCTAAACTGTCCTTGGTGGCGCCGTGTGTGCAGTGCGGGGTCGAACTACCTGCACAGGCTCGGTTCTGCCTCTCGTGCGGCGTACCGGTGCGGCCGGTCGCGTCCAGAGAGGAGCGGAAGCTCGCAACGGTTCTCTTCGCCGATCTCGTCGGTTCCACGGAGCTTGGGGGTTCCCAAGATCCGGAGCGGATTCGGGCCATGCTCGATCGCTTCTACGAAGCCATGGCCGCCGAGATTGCCGGCGCTGGAGGGACTGTCGAGAAGTTTGTGGGAGACGCTGTCATGGCGGTCTTCGGCGCTCCGTACGCGCACGAGGATCACGCGGAGCGGGCGTTGCACGCCGCGCTCGCGATGCGGCGGCGACTCGCGGAGCTCTTCGAGGGAAGGCTGCAGCTTCGGATCGGGGTCAACTCTGGCGAGGTGGTGGTGGGGGCGGCCCGGGAGGGAAGCTCGTTCGCCACCGGAGACACGGTCAACGTTTGCGCCCGGCTTGAGCAGAACGTAACAGCCGGCGAGATTCTGGTCGGCGAGCGAACCGTTGCGCTCGTACGGGGCGCCTTCGAGTTCGACGAGCCGATCCGGATCAACGCGAAGGGGAAGCGGGACGGAATCGCCTGCCGGCAACTGATCCGAGCGCTCACGCTGACTCGGCCGCGGGGAGTGGGCGGGTTACGGAGCACGCTCGTCGGGCGAGACACCGAGATCGAACTGCTCGAGGCGACGTATCGCCGGGTTGCGCAGGGTGAGGCGCATCTTGTGACCATCATGGGTGATGCGGGCGTGGGGAAGAGTCGGCTTGTCCGTGAGCTGTGGGATCGGCTTGATGGCGAGCCTCATGAACCGCACCGGAGAACTGGCCGTTGCCTGTCCTACGGCCACGCGATTACCTACTGGCCCCTCGGCGAGATCCTCAAGGAACATCTCGGCATTCTCGAGAGCGACCCGCCCGAAAGTGTGTGGGCGAAGCTCCGGCCTCGTGAGATCCTGGGGCTGGCGCTCGGTCTAGAAGCGCAGAGGGAACTGCATCCGCTCGCAGCGCGCGAGAAGCTCCACGAAGCCTGGCTCGAGTTTCTACAGGACCTCGTCGCCGAGCGTCCCGTCGTCGTGCTCATTGAGGACATTCACTGGGCGGAGGATCCGTTGCTCGACCTACTCGAACGCACGGGGCGCGAGGTGCACGGTCCGCTCTTGATCGTCGCGACTGCGCGTCCAGAAGTTCTCGAAAGTCGCCCGACCTGGGGCGACGGAAGGAACGCGTCCCTGCTCTGGCTGCAGCCTCTGACCGAGGACGAGGCGGGACGACTTTTCGACGATTCATTGGCCGAGGCGCTTCCGCTTGAGATTCGCAACCTCGTCGTCGAGCGAGCGGAGGGCAATCCCCTCTTCGTTGAGGAGCTGATTGGAACGCTGATCGACAGCGGGAATCTCAAGCGGGTCGGAGACTCGTGGCAGGCCAAGCCGCTCCAGCAGAACATGAACATTCCCGACTCCGTCCAGGCCGTCCTTGCGGCCCGCATCGACATGCTGCCTTCGCTGGAGAAGGCAGCGCTTCAGGCCGCTTCGGTGGTCGGTCGGATGTTTTGGGTGGGGCCCGTGTGCGAACTAGTCGGCGGCGAACCGGACTTCGGACTTCTCGAAAAACGAGACTTCATCCGCCGCCGTCAGGGCTCCTCGATGGCCGGGGAAGACGAGTATGCGATCAAGCATGCTCTCACGCGCGAGGTCGCATACACGAGCCTGCCCAAGGCGAAGCGTGCGCGGTTGCATGCGGGCTTTGCAGCCTGGCTTGAACATGCTGGAGGTGGGCGGGACGAAACCGCTCCGCTGCTCGCCCATCACTACGCCGAGGCTGTGCGACCTGAGGCCGCCGACCTCGCCTGGGGCGGCGAGGAGGCCGAACGCGATCGGCTGCAGGAGAAGGCGCTCGCGTGGCTTCGTCGCGCTGCGGAACTCGCCCTCGGTCGCTACGAACTCGGCGAGGCCATCGCGCTGCTCCAGCGGGCACTCGATCTCGAGGAGAGTGAGCAATCCAGGGCGGAACTCTGGCGCGACATCGGACATGCGCATGCGATGCGCTACGAGGGTCAAGCGTTTTGGGAGGCCATGCAGAACTCGCTCAAGGTCTGCAAGGACCGAGCGAGCTGCGGCGAGACCTACAGCCTCTTGGCGTTGCACACCGCAGCTCGCTCGGGAATGTGGCAGCGGCGCCCGGATCACGAGCTCGTGACCGGCTGGATCGATCGAGCTCTCGAGCTTTCCGAACCGGAAACGCCGACCCGCGTGCGTGCACTCATCGCCCGCGCGTTCTGGATTCCGAAAGAGGCGGCGGAGGCTGCCCGTGAGGCTGAACGACTCGCCGAGCGGCTGGGCGACCGAGAACTCCAGTCGTGGGCGCTCGACGCCCTTCTTGCCCAGGCCTACTCGCAGCATGACTATGACGAGGCATACGAGCTCGCACGCGAACGGCTGAACCTGATCGCGGAGATCAGCGACCCCGACCACATCGTTGAGGCTCACGAAGCTGCCGTGCCGGCATTCGCAGCGGTGGCCCAGATCGACGAGGCGCGCCGGCTGGCGAAAAACGCAGGCGACCTTTCGCGGAAGCTCTCGCCTCACCACGAGCTACATGGCCTCTCCCTCCAACTCGAGGTCGAGGAACTCGCGGGCGGCTGGGAAAGGGTCGTGGCGCTAACCGTGCGCACCGAGCGGGCCGTCTCTGCAAACCTCGACACACCCTGCTCGCGTAACGCACGCTCGTTGCTGGTCTGTGCCGTCGCAAGCGCTGTCATGGGAGACGAGCAGCGGGCGGCCGAACTCGAGCGGGCTGCTGAGGACCTGGGCATGGAGGGGTACGACTTCGCGCTCGAGTCCCCACGTCTGCGCCTTGCGCTCCTGCGAGGGACGCTTCAGCCTGTCGGAGAGGCTCTCGAGGCCGTCGGCAGCCACAACCTCAGCTTCGGACTGGCCCGACTCGCTGCGCGGATGGACGCTCTCGCCGCGCTCCGCGACCGACGACGGGTCGAGGAAGACGCCCCGCCTCTTCTACAAGCGGGCGGCTACATCGAACCCTTCGCGCTCCGAGCACTCGGAATTGTCCGTGAAGACGAAACGCTTGTGGGTCAGGCGAGTGACCGCCTACGGGCGATGGGGCTCGATTGGCACGCCGACCAGGCGCATGCTCTCATGGAGGCTGCCTCGCTTCCTGGGAGCCGCGGAACTGTCTGATTTTCGGTGAGAACCCGGAGTCGGCTTTCTCTCTAGAATCCTTTTCGGCGAGGAAACGCGATGGTGTGTAGGGCGCAGACCTTTACCGGGCTCAACGAGCAAAACAAGGTCTGGTCCAACTGGAGCGGCGACGTTCAGTTCACCGCAACTGAGTACTGGGAGCCCACGCACAGCGCAGCCGATGTTCACGACGGCCTGGAGCAACTCGTCCATGTCGTCGCGCGGGCGAAGGACGAGGACCATTCCCTCCACGCGATCGGTTCCGGCTGGGCCTTCGAGGACCTGGCCAAGTCCGATGAGTGGGTGGTGTCCCTCCGGAACCTGGACCACCAGCTCCAGTACGTCGTGGGCAATGGGGGAACCGCTCTGACCGATGTCTGGCGCGAGCGGCAGGGGAATCCGACGGGCCCAAGGGTGCTCGCGCACGTCGAGGCAGGTATTCGGATCGCGACGCTCTCCGAGCTCTTGGACTCGCAAGGACTCGCGATGCCGACGCTCGGTGGCGCGAATGGCCAGGCTCTGGCGGGAGTCATCTCGACCTCCACGCATGGTGGCGACTGGCAGCAACCGCCGTTTCCGGATCTTGTCAGGGCGATCCACCTCGTCACCGATGGCGGGAGGGAACTGTGGATCGAACGCGCCTCGGATCCGATCACGAGCGATGACCGCCTGACGCCGGTGTTGCCCTGCGACGAGACCGAGATCGTTCGCGACGACCGCGTCTTCGATGCCGCGCTCGTCGCCTGCGGCCGCTTCGGCGTCCTTTACTCCTTGGTCCTCGAAGTCAGGCGCACCCTCCGGGTCGTCGAGGCCGTGACGACACCGACCCGCTCGGAGACCTTGCAGGCTCTCCGAGACGGGGTCACGAACGGAACGCTCTTCCAGCCGTTGTTCGACCTGCTGTCGACGACGGCGCTTCCAGCGGGGCTGGACGATGCGACCGGGGAGCCATATTTCCTCCAGGTGCTGTTCAACTCCCAGAATCCGAACGACGTCTGGGTTCATCGCCGCTGGGAGACAACGAACACTCAGGATCTGCCGGTGCCCGAGCCTCTACCGCCGCCGGGTACCGTTCATGTGACGGCGACGAGTTCGGACCACGATCTGGCCGTCGTCATTGTCGAGCTCGCGAACCTCGCGCTCCTTGCAGCGACTGCGGCTGTCGCATGGATTCCCGTCGCCGGGCCGATCATGGCGGTCTACATCACAGGCGTCGCGGTGAACTTCAACGCTGTGATCGCGTCACGCGAATTCACCCTTGGTTCGGTTGTTGCGGCCGCCTTGCAGGCGCTGTGGTTGGTTCCCGCAGCTAGCCATGTCATTCCTGGTCTGAACTACATGGTGATCGACGGGCGCTTTCGCCCGGCCATCAACGAGGGCCGACGCGGCCCGCATCACCTCGTCACGAGCGGAAAGCGCAGCGATAGCGACGACATGAGCTTCCGGGCCGCTTCGATCGAGCTGGTGTTCGACGCGACGACGAACGATTACATCGATTTCCTGGACGAAATCCTGCCGGTCGCACCGTCCTTTCAGCAGGCCGGCTACGTGTCGTTGCGGCCCTCACGAGCCTCGAAGGCGTATCTCTCCATGCACGGCGTGAGCGGTTCTCATGCTATGTCCATCGAGATCTCGTCCCTCCAGGGGCTTCCGGGCAATGCCGAGTGGATGGCTTACGTCCATCGTCTCGCCGTGGCGCGGGGCGGCAGGCCTCACTGGGGGCAGTACAACAAGCTCGATGCATTGAACGTGGCGATGTTGTACGGCAGCGCTCTGAACGAGTGGCGCGAAGCACTGCTACAGGTGAGCGGCACGTCCTCACGCTTCAGCAACGAGTTCTGCCGCTCCCGCGGTCTCGAACCGGTGGCCATCGTTCGCGAAGTCACCGCGGTGAGGAAGAAGAAGGGAGGCGTCATCACGCACATGTGCAACGAGGGCGCCACGTGGTCGCCGGTCACGGTCGCCCAGGCGATCCGCGAGATCGAGAGCGACACCATCCAGTACTTCGTGCGCACGGGACAGCGCATCGTGCCGGTTCGTGCCGTCGCCGGGCATTACGTTCGGGCTCAGGCGGACGAGAGCGAGGCGAACAACCTGGACAACCTCCCTCGCTGCTAACGGCGCATTCAGTACTCAGTTGATTCTCATTTTCGGGGTGTAGAACTCCGTTCATCGTCAGACAGGCCCGCCACTTCAAGAGGGAGATTCCCGTGACCACAGTGACCACCAAGAAAAACCAGATCGTGGTCGCGCTTGGCGTCCTCGCCGCAGCGGTTGCGGTTGCGGCTGCGGCATGCGGAGGCGACGGCAAGAGCAGCAAGAGCAACGGGACCGAGCCGGCCTCGGTCACGACCACGCTCCCGCAGGGAAGCGAGCCGGTCGATCTGAAACAGGCCGACTTCACGACCAAGATCGACAACCCCTACTGGCCGATGACCCCGGGGAGCAAATGGGTCTACAGCGAGACGGACACCGAGGGCACGAACCAGAAAGTCGTCATCGAGGTCACCGACGAAACGAAGATTATTGCCAACGGGATCGAGGCCCGGGTGGTCCGCGACACGGTGACCGAGAACGGCGTGCCGGTCGAGATCACCGACGACTGGTATGCCCAGGACTCGGACGGGAACATCTGGTACCTCGGCGAGTACGTCACGAACTATGAGAATGGCAAGGTCGTCGATCACGGCGGTTCCTTCGAGGCCGGCGTCGACGGCGCCCAGGCCGGGATCGCTTTGCCCGCCAACCCCGAGCCGGGGTTGACCTATCGGCAGGAGTACTACAAAGGCGAGGCCGAAGACAAGGCCGCGGTCATCACCGTCGGCGAGGAGCAGGTGCAGGTGCCGTTCGGGTACTTCAACGAGGGCATCCTGATGACCCGTGACCTGGTGCCGACTGAGCCGAAGGTCCAGGAACTGAAGTTCTACGCGCCCGGCGTCGGCCCGCTGCTGAGCGTGCACATCGACGGTTCCGGCGGCCGTGCGGCGCTCGTCAGTTTCACCCCGGGCCGGTAACGCCCCTCGGCCTAGTAGCCGCGCCGGAGCGCGGAGATCCCGCTTGTGGCGAGGAAGGTTGCGGCCGCGAACAGGACGATCGTGCCCCCGGGGGGCAGGTCGGCGTAGTAGGCGACCGTGAGCCCGCCGAGAACGCTGCCCAGGCCGATCGCCATCCCGAGGAGGAGCGTCGAGCGCATGCTGCGGGCGATCCGGGTCGCCGCGATCACCGGCAGCACCATCAGCGCCGCGATCAGCAGGATGCCGACGATCCGCATCGAGACCGCGACGGTGGTTGCGGCGAGCACGGCCAGGGTGACGTTGAGGAAAGCGACCGGCACGCCGGCGACGCGCGCGCCTTCCTCGTCGAGCGCGACCCCCGAGAGCGCGCGGTAGAGGAGCGCGATCGTCGCGAGCCCGGCGATCCCGAGCGCGGCGACGAGCGCGAGGTCGGTGCCGGTGGTCGTCAGGATCGAGCCGAAGAGGAATCCGAAGAGGTTGACGTCGAGGGCGCCGGCCATCGAGATCAGGACGACGCCCGCCGCGATCCCGGTGTAGAAGACGAGGGCGAGCGCCTGGTCGCCGGCGGTGTGTTTCCGGGCGCGCAGCCATTCGATCGCACCCGCGCCGCCGATCGACGCGACGAGCGCGGTCAGCACCGGCGGGAGACCGAGCAGGTACCCGGCTGCGACTCCCGCGAACGCGACATGGCCGATGCCGTCTCCGATCAGGCTCAGCTGTCGTTGGACGAGGAAGAAGCCGACGGCCGGCGCAAGCAGGCCGACGATCGCGCCGGCCGCGAACGCGAGCCGCATGAACTCGAGGTCAAGCATGGACGTGGGACGGGTCGTGCCAGACGCCGGG
>JBDTRS010000085.1:0-10280 GCA_039931575.1 Gaiellaceae bacterium | reverse complement strand
CGCCGGAGCAGTTCGACGTGCTCGTGACCGAGAACATGTTCGGCGACATCCTCAGCGACCTCGCGGCAGCCGTCACGGGCGGGCTCGGGCTCGCGCCGTCGGCAAGCCTCTCCGACGGTGGGCCTGGGATCTTCGAGCCCGTGCACGGCTCGGCCCCCGACATCGCGGGCCTCGGAATCGCGAACCCGGCCGCGATGCTGCGTTCGACGGCCTTGATGCTCGAACACGGCCTCGCACGGCCGGAGGAGGCCCGCCGGCTCGAAGCTGCGGTCGAGAACGCCCTCGCGACCGCGCCCACCCCGGATCTCGGCGGCCAGGCGACCACTTCCGAGTTCGGCGACGCCGTGCTCAGAGCGCTGTCGTAGCGAAGCGCCCAGGGTTCGCAGCCTCGAAGACCGCGATCTCGCCATCGTGCTGCAGTGCCCGCGCGACGTCGTCGAGCCCCTCGAGGAGACACTCCCGCTCGAACGCGTCGAACTCGAACAAGTAGGGCCCAACCGTCTGCGCCTCGAGATCAACGGTCATTTCTCCGGGCTCGGCCATGAGCGCCTTCACCTGCTCCTGCGGGAGCGTGACCGGAACGAGGCCGATCTTGACGCAGTTGGTGCGGAAGATGTCGCCGAACGAGGGCGCCACGATCGCCTCGAAACCCCAGTCCTGCAGGGCCCAGGGTGCGTGCTCGCGCGACGAGCCACACCCGAAGTTGCGCCCGGTCAGAAGGATCTTCGCGCCCTTCGCCTCGGGCCGGTTGAGCTCGAAGTCGGGGACTTTGGCCCAGTCGTAGAAGAGGAACTCGCCGAAGCCCGTGCGCTCGATGCGCTTCAGGAACTGCTTCGGGACGATCTGGTCGGTGTCGACATCGGCCCGGTCGAGCACGGCAGCGTGTGACGTGACCCGGCGAAACGGCCTCACGCCACCGGCTCCAGCGCGTACTCGCGGATATCGACGAAGTGGCCCTCGATCGCGGTCGCGGCCGCCATCGCCGGGCTGACGAGGTGCGTGCGCCCGCCCTGGCCCTGTCGTCCCTCGAAGTTCCGATTCGAAGTCGAGGCGCAGCGCTCGCCGGGCGCGAGGATGTCCGGGTTCATGCCGAGGCACATCGAGCAGCCGGCGCGACGCCACTCGAAGCCGGCCGCTTCGAAGATGCTGTCGAGCCCCTCTTCCTCGGCTTGCTGCTTCACGGTCGCCGAGCCCGGGACGACCATCGCCCGCACCTCGGGATGAACGCGCTTGCCGGCCACCACCGCGGCCGCGGTGCGGAGATCCTCGATGCGTGCGTTCGTGCACGAGCCGATGAAAACGCGATCGACGCGGATGTCTCCGATGGCGGTGCCGGGCTCGAGCGCCATGTAGGCGAGCGCGCGCTCGACGGAGTCGCGCTCGTCCGGGTCGGCGTAGTCGGCCGGGTCGGGCACGATGCCCTCGATCGAGGTGACCATGCCGGGGTTCGTCCCCCACGTGACTTGCGGGGCCAGCTCCCGCACGTCGATCTCGACTTCGCGGTCGTACGCAGCGTCCTCGTCCGAGGCGAGCCCGCGCCAGCGATCGAGCGCCTGCTCCCACTCTGCGCCCTTCGGCGCGGCGGGGCGTCCTTCGAGATAGGCGAACGTGGTCTCGTCGGGCGCGATCATCCCAGCGCGCGCACCGGCCTCTATGGACATGTTGCAGATCGTCATGCGTCCTTCCATCGAAAGCCCTTCGATCACGGCGCCGGCGTACTCGATCACGTGCCCGACCCCGCCCGAGACCCCGATCCGGCCGATTGCGCCGAGGATCACGTCCTTGGCCGTGACGCCGAACGGGAGCTCGCCGCTGAAGAGGAGGCGCATCGACTCGGGCTTTCGCTGCGGAAGCGTCTGCGTCGCGAGGACGTGCTCCACCTCGGAGGTCCCGATCCCGAACGCGAGCGTGCCGAATGCGCCGTGGGTGGACGTGTGGCTGTCGCCGCACACGATGGTCATCCCCGGCTGCGTGAGCCCCAGCTCTGGCCCGATCACGTGAACGATCCCCTCGCGCCCGCTGCCGGTCGCATAGAGCGGGACGCCGAACTCCTCGCAGTTCCGCTCGAGGGCGTCGAGCTGGGCACGCGCGAGCGGATCGGTGATGGGGCCATCCTCGGTCGGCACGTTGTGGTCCATCGTCGCGATCGAGAGGTCTGGCCGGCGCACCTTCCGCCCGGCCAGACGGAGGCTGTCGAAGGCCTGCGGCGAGGTGACCTCATGGATCAGATGGAGGTCGACGTAGAGGAGCGCGGGCTCGCCGGGGGGCTCGGCGACGAGGTGGCTCTCCCAGATCTTGTCGAAGAGGGTCTTGGCCATGGGGGTTCTCCCATTGTGCCCAGACGTTAGGCTCTCCGCCGTGCTCACGATCACCGCCGGCGGGTTCGAGTTCGCCGCCCGCCTCGAGGAAGAGGCCGCGCCCAGGACAGTCGCGGCGCTCCGCAAGCTGCTGCCCCTCGAAGGACGACTCGTGCAGGCGCGCTGGAGCGGCGAGGCAGCCTGGGTGCCGCTGGGCTTCGAGCTCGACCTCGAGCTCGGGCCGGAGAACGCGAACTCGTACCCCGCCGCGGGTGAGCTCCTTCTCTATCCGGGCGGGCTCTCCGAGGTCGAGATCCTCTTCCCCTATGGGGCGACGTGCTTCGCGAGCAAGATGGGGCAGCTGGCCGGGAATCACTTCGCCACTATCCAGGCAGGCCAGGAGCGCCTGGCAGAACTTGGACGCCGCGTCCTCTGGAACGGCGCCCAGGACGTACGTTTCCAGGAGTCCTAAGAGGGCCTGACGAAAACGCAGCGCTGTGCCGCCGGGCGGCAAGTCGCGGCCGCACGAGTAGGCCCGCCGAGCCTGCAAGCGCACCAGAAGCTCCTCTCATCCGCCTCTCACTTGCGCCGTCTACATTCGGAGGGATGACCGAAGCGCCGGCACTCGAGACGCACGGGCTCTCGAAGTCGTTCGGGCCGCTCCGCGCGCTCGACGAGCTCGATCTCACTCTGCCGGCCGGAGCCGTGCTCGGCTTTCTCGGCCCGAACGGCGCCGGCAAGACGACGGCGATCCGGATCGTGACGACCATCCTGGAGCCGGACTCCGGGTCGTTCACCGTCGCGGGCATCCCTCACACCCGGCCGGTTGCGATCCGGCAGCGCGTCGGCGTGCTGCCCGAGAGCGCCGGCTACCCGGACCGCCAGACCGGCGAGGAGTTCCTTCGTTACTTCGCCCGGCTCTTCGGGCACTCGCGCGAGAGCGCCAAGGCCGTCGCGGGCACGCTCCTCGCCGAGATGGGGCTCGCCGAGCGCGGAGGCACCGAGATCAAGGGCTACAGCCGCGGAATGCGCCAGCGCTTGGGCATCGCCCGTGCCCTGGTCAACGAGCCGGCGGTCGTCTTCCTCGACGAGCCGACCCTGGGCCTCGATCCCGGCGGTCAGCGCCAGGTGCTCGAGCTCATCAAGCGCAGCGCGGAGACACGGGGAGCAACCGTGGTCCTCAGCACGCACCTGCTTGCCGAGGTGGAAGAAGTCTGTACTCGAGTCGTGATCCTGAACCGCGGCCGGGTCGTCGCGGACGGCACCGTTGCGGAGATCGTCCGGCGCGCGGCCGCGCCCAGACACGCACGCATCCAGGTGGCGCCGGAGAAGACGGGGACGGCACTCGACGTGCTCCAGCGCACCCGGGGAATCGAAGCAGCGGCCAACGGGAAGCCCGGCGAGGTCGATCTGATCCTCTCCGCCGGCGACGCGGAGGCTGGGGCGACGCAAGCGCTTAGGGCGCTCCTCGAAGCGGATATTGCCGTCCTCGGCCTCGTCCTCGAGGGCGGGCGCCTGAGCGACGCGTTCCTCACGATGACGGAGGAGCGATGACGACGATGGCGCTCGCGCCCCCGCGGCGAGGCTGGCTGATCGTGGCCGGCCAGGAGCTCCGCGACCTCTGGCTCGGCGGGCGCGGGCTCGCCCTCACGCTGGCCTACACCCTGCTTCTGAGCGCCACCACCTACCTGGTCGCGACCAACAGCGTCCTCAACTTCCTCGAGCAGCGCGAGTCCGTCAACCTGACCCTCCAGGTCGCAGTCGCCGTCGGCGCCCTTCTCGTCCTCCTGACCGCCGCTGACGCACTGAGCGGCGAACGCGAGCGCGGGAGCCTGGAGAGCCTGCTCCTGGCCCCGGTCGAGCGGCACGACCTGCTGCTCGGGAAGGGCATCGCCGCACTCTCCCTCTGGCTCGCCGCATTCGTCGTCTCGATGCCCTACGTTTGGTTTCTCGGACGCGGGGTGGGTCTCGTCGGAGTTGCGCTTGTCGGCGGCTTCGTCGTCGGCGGACTCCTCGCTCTCTTTCTGGCCGGGCTCGGCTTGCTCGTAAGCTCCCTGGCGGGCTCGAACAGGGTCAGCCTCTCGGTCAGCCTCTTCCTCCTCCTCGCCTTCTTCGCGCCGACCCAGCTTCCCGCTGGAGCGCAACAGGGGTGGGCAGGCGATCTTTTCATTCGCGTGGATCCTTTTTCCGCGGGTCTTCACTACCTTGGCAAGGTCGTTGTGGACGGCCACGGCGCCGGCCAGGACGCCTCCTGGCTCATCTCGCCCGCCGTCGCTGCCGTGGTCGCAGTCCTGGCCGCACTCGGCGCCTCGCGCTTCCTCAGCCTCCGCGGGGGCGGGCCGTCGTGAGGCGCCTCTGGCTCGGGCTCGCCGCAGTCGCTCTCGCCGGGGTCATGGCGGGCTCTGCGCAGGCACTCACGGTCCAACTCGATCGGGAGCACGTCGCCACGGGGATCGGCCGCCATTTCACCTTCACCAGCACGATCGAGGCAGGCGACGGCGGAGTCTCGGGCCTGGTCGCCCACCTCAACGTGCTGAGCAACGACCCAGGGGTCTACGTCGATCCCGAGGACTGGTCGTCACAGCGCACGCGCTACCTGCCGGAGATCGGAGCGCACCAGAAGCTGCGGCTGACCTGGGATGTCCAGGCCGTGAACAGCGGGAGCTTCGCGATCTTCGTGGCGGTCCTTCCCCGCCACGGTGCCGGCCCGGTCACCGTGAGCCAGCCTCTTCGCGTGACGGTGGCGCAGCGGCGAACGCTGAACTCGAGCGGCGTCCTACCCCTGGTCCTGGTTGTTCCCGGGCTGGTCGGGCTCCTGGCTCTCGGCGCCAGGCGCCGCCGCAACCCCTCCTGAGCTCGCGAACACGATCGCGCCCGCCGCGAGCGGAATCGGCGCCGGCGGGCCCGGGGCTACGAACGCCGGGGTGACGCGGACACCCGCTTCATCCGTCTCCTCGAAGCGAAGCTCCACTGCTCCGATCGCCGGCCCCACAAGAGCCAGCCAGGCCGTGAGTCGCTCCCTCCACGTCCCGGCCTCCGCGCCAGAGAACGTGAGCCGTACGAGCCGCGGCTCGGCACCGAGCCTTGCGAAGAGCGGCACCGGTGTGTCCATCACGAAGACGTAGAAGGGCTCGAGGTGGGGATGGGGCCCGGCTGCGTGGATGTTCAGCACCGAGCCGTCGGGAAGCGGCTTGTTCTCGTTCATGCGCCACATTCCGTCGGGCTCGCCCCACGCGGCGACATCGTGGTCGAAATCGTCCGAGGAGAAGCCGACGCCGATCACGCGGGGCGCACCGGCAAACCACACCGCGGGCGCAGGGCCTGGCTCACGCTCGTAAACAAGCTCCACGTAGCCGCCGCTCGCCATGGCGAAGCTCTCGCTCGCCGCGCTTAACTCCGGGAAGTCGAGATCGAGAGGCGTCGCCTCGAACCCCGCCCCCAGCAACCCGTCCGCGATCCGGCTTCGCTCCTCCCCGGGAACCGCGAGGACGATGTGGTCGATGCCGTAGATCACCGGAAGATCGCGAGCGGCAGGTAGGCGGAGACGATCCAGTTCGGCTCGTCAACGATCTCGCTGATCTTGAGGTCGACCGCGGCTCCGCAGAGGCAGTACGCCTGCTCGCGTGTGAGGCCGCGCTCGGACACGAGGTGGTCGAGCATGTAGCGCACCGCCTTCTGAGCGTCCACGAAGATGTCCGGCCCGTGGGCGGTCGTGACGAAGTAGCCGCCCTCGTCGGCCCGAGTCAGTCTCTGCCCGGCCTGCGTCGTGAACTGGAGCTCGGGGATCGGCGCGCCCTTGGCGAGACCGAGCCGGAGGGTGACCGTCATCGGCGACTCGATCCCGGTCCCGTTGATCTCGCCGTCCCCCTGCGCCGCGTGGCAATCGCCGCACGAGAAGAGCGCTCCCTCGACGAGCACCGGCAGCCGCACGGTCGTCCCCGCCGTCAGGTGCCGGATGTCCACGTTGCCGCCGTTCGCGCGCGGCGGCAAGGTGTCGAGACGGCCGGGCTCGGCTGGGGCAACGCCCATGACCCCGCAGAAGGGCTCGTAGGGGATGTGGATTCCGTGGCCGAAGACGCAGTCGTTCCCGGCCAGCTCGTAGTGGTGGATATACGGAGCGGCAAACTCGTCGCCGACGAGCCCGAAGCCAGGGATGACGCCGTTCCAGCCCCAGCCCTTGTGCTCGAGCGAGCCCACCTCGACCTCGAGAACGTCGCCGGGCTCGGCTCCCTCCACATAGACGGGCCCCGTCAGCGGGTGGATGAGCGTGGGCTCGAGGGCTGCGAGCGCCTCGTGCCCGGACTCCGAGGTGATCTGACCGGTGCCCTCGATCGTCTCGAAGACGACGGTGTCGCCCGGCTCGATGCGTAGGCGAGGCGGGTGCGCGTTGTCCCAGAACGCGTGTGGCTCCGACTCGTCGAGCCGGTGAACGTTCATCGGTCCTCCCGCCGGTGTACAGGTGTGAGTGGCTCGAAGGCACCCTCGTCGAGAACGAGGCGAGACACCGGGAGGGAGCCGAGATCCCAGGAGCTCCCACGCTCCGGCAGGAACTGGAGGGCGACATCGTCGGAGCCGAGCGCTTCCCGAACCGGCGCGAGACCGAGCCCGCGCTCCCCGAGGTACTTGAGGTGTGTGCGCCTGATGATCGGCTCCGCCTCGGCCCCGCGCACGATCTCGATGCGGCCGTTGAGCGTCATCCCACGCACGTCGAGCCCGCCGCGTGAGTCGTCCACCATCACCGCCGCTCGCGGGTCGTCAGCGGCATTGCGCGCCTTGCGGCTCTCGCCCGAGGTCGGCATCAGCAGCACGCCGTCCTCCCAGATGAACCACATCGGCACGAGGTGGACCGTTCCGTCCGGCCTGAAGGTCGCGAGCTTAGCGATCAGGCGCGCCGAGAGGAGCTCGCGCGCGAGCTCGGTGGCGAGGAGGTCGGCGGCGTTCAGAGCGCGCTCCGCGATGAACTGCGCCAGAGCGGCTGATACCGTCGGTCAAAAGGCTTCGGGAGGAATCCGAGGTGGGCGGAACCGAGACCATGACCTTCGATCCCTGGACGGCGATCCCGCCGGAGGAGTTCCGCGAGCGGCAGGCCCGCGCCCGCGCCGCGGCAGCCGAGGCGGGCTGCGACGCCGCGGTCGTGTACTCCCGCGGCGGCGCGTTCGTGGACATGCACGCCGACGTCCTCTACCTCACGAACCACTACTCGCAGCAGCCCTACATGGGCGACGAGGCGGGTGTCGGGACGGCGAGGGCGCACGGTGCCGTCATTCTCCCGGTCAACGGCGCCACGACGGTGGTCGTGGACGTGCCCTGGTGGCGCCGCGACCTCGTCGTCGCCGACGAGGTGCGCCCGTCGATCCAGGTGACGCGGAACGTCGCGGAGGCCGTGCGCAAGGCCGGCCTCGAACGCGGGCGGCTCGCGATCGTCGGAGCGAGCTACATGACCGCCGCGGCTTACCTCGGCCTGCAGGAGGAGCTTCCCGACGCCGAGTTCGTCCGTGCCGACCGGCTCGTCGAGGATCTCCGACTGATCAAGAGCCCTGCCGAGCAGGAGATCATCCGCCACGCCTGCGCCGTCGGGAACGCGACGCTCGAGGCGCTTATCGACGCCGTCGTCGAGGGCGCAACCGAGGCCAAGGCGGTCGGCGAGGCGAGCCGTACGCTCATCTCGTGTGGAGGCGTCCTCTACGACGCCGCCTGCGCCTCGGGCACTAACGCCCACCTGTACACGCACGCGCGCCTGCCCTCGGCCGACCCCATCCGCCGCTTCGAGCGCGGCGACCTCTTCCACGTCGACTGCTACGGAGCCTACGGCGGCTACTTCTTCGACTTCGCGCGCTCGCGGGTGGTGGGAGACCACCCGACCGACGCCCAGCGGGACCTGCTCGAGTCCGTGATCGAGGGCGTCGAAACGATTTGCGCCGGCATCCGCCCCGGCATGACAGCCGGCGAGGTCTACCAGGTCGCGAGCGACTGGATGGAGGCGTCCGAGTTCGTCTCCTCGCTGCCCGAGGAGGAACCTGAGATGGAGGGCTTCCCCGCCGTCGGCCACGGCCTCGGCCTCATGTGGGAGGCACCCTGGCTCGTGAAGGACGATCCCACCCCGATCGAGGAGGACATGTACCTCGCGGTCGAGCTCCTCTTTGGTCACCCGTCGATCGGCGGCGCCATGTTCGAGCACAACGGGCTCGTCACGGCGAACGGGTTCGAGGTGCTCACGAACGCGCGCTCGCGCTGGTGGTAGCTCAGGCGACCGCGACGGAGTAGTGCGCATGGACGAGCCGGTCGCCGGCGAAGACCATCGAGACGCGGACGGGTAGCGTCGAGCCGTCGGAGAGGACGAACTCGGCCGCGCCCGCGACCCAGTGCGTTCCCCGCACCGGCTCCTCGAGCCATCTCGCCTCGAGCCCGAGCTCCCGCATCCCGTCGAGCGCGGCTACGAGCGAGCTGCGGTCGTGCCAGACCTCGCCGGCATCCGTGCCGAAGACGACCGCGTCCTCGGTGCAGAGCCTCTCTGTGGCCTCCAGGTCGGAGTGTGCGAAAGCCTCGAGCACCGAATCGGCGAGCTCGCGAATGCTCATGCCGGCACGAGCTCTTCGATGCCGCGGAAGTCGAGGTCGAAGCCGAAGTGGCGGGGCCCGAGGGCGTCGAGGCCGGCGGGCGAGTCGAACTGATCTCGGCGGCGGCGGCCGACGACGGCCACCTCCTGCCCCAGCTCGAGGTAGGTGTTCACGAGCGGCTCGGCGGTCTCCGGGTCGCAGATCTCGATCAGGTCGGGGCTCGCAACCCAGGGGTCGCCGTCGAGCCAGCTGACGTGGTTCTCGTTCCGGAACCAGACCTCGAGACTGTGGCCCGCAAACTCGCCGACTCCTTCGAGCGCGTGCCTCCCCTCCATGTAGCCGGTGTTCTCCCACTCGCGCTTGAAGATCGTGCCCCTGAAGAGCACCCAGCCGTCGAGAGCTGCGGCCGCGGCGGCGACGGGGTCCTCCCCGCGCTCGCGCGCCTCGCGGATGTCGCGGCCGAGGGCGAGGCATTCGCCCATCGTCTCGGGGATGTAGATCTCTCGCACCGTCCTGGCCGGAAGCGCTGCGAAGGCGCACGCGATGAGCCCGAGCGAGGAGAACGCAAGGTGCTTGCTGATCCGCTCCGCCCAGGCGTTCGACGGAGACGAGGCGATGATGACTTTGTTGTCGAAGTGGTCCACGCACGCGAACGGGAGAACCGCGGCGCCGTGCATGTGCGGGGCCGTGGCATGAAGCTCCGGAATCGCCCGCCCCGCATAGTCTCCGTCCACGAGCGGGAGGCCCGAGCGCGCGGCGGCGCTCAAGATCGCGCCGGAGTTGATCCCGCCGAGCTCGATCGAGATGAGCCCGGCACATCGACGCCCGAGGTAGGCCTCGAGGAGCCGCACGGCCTCGGTGAACGGGCGCTCGTGCACTTTCCTCCCTCCGAGCGCCGCCGCCCGTTCGGCCGGATCGTCGAAGCTCTCCGGCGCGATCGAGCCGCTATAGCAGACGGAGAAGAGGAAATCCTCGGGCTCGAAGACTTCCAGTGGCGTCCAGCCGATGTCGAGTCCGTCGTCGACGTCCGCGTAGAGCTGCCCGCGCTCGACGACCGGGTCGCCTCCTCCGGAGGCGCTCATGAAGTTGGCGCCGCGGAGGAAGTCGTCGACGTCGGTCTTGGTCTGGATCTGGCCCACTCGCTCTCCTCTCAGGTCTCGGTCCGCACGACCGGCGGCGCCTCGAAGCCGAATGCCTTTGCATGCGTGAGGCCGAGGCGCTCGTAGAGGTCGGCCGCGAGCTCGGCCCACTTCCAGCACGCGACGCCGGGATCGATCAGCGGGACGGGCAATTCGGCGGCCGCCCTCGCCCAGAACTCCGGAATCGCGATCTCGGAGAGGACGATCACCTCGGCGCCGTCCTCCTCAACGGCCCGCCGCCCCTCCGCGATCACGCGGTCCAGGAAAGGGCCCGGATCGGCGAGTAC
>JBDTRS010000084.1:0-10314 GCA_039931575.1 Gaiellaceae bacterium | reverse complement strand
TCGCCGGCGGACGCGATCCGGTCGGCCTTTTCCTTGTCGAGAAGACCAAGGTCGGCGTTCACGCGCGCCGCTGTAGCCTTGATGCGGCCCAGCCAGCGCGCGACGGCAACCGGGATGGGCTCGCCGGAGACGGGGAAGTTCTCGACCGCCTTCATGGTCTCGCTGCCCCAGAGCTCCTTGGGCGTGGTGGCCACGCTTCGGAGTTTAGACGGCGTGCAGCCTGCGGCCGCGCCGCTCGGGCGGCCGCTCGCGGAGCGATCGCCGGGCCGGCTCGGAGATGTCGGCGACGAGCGCCCAGCCGAGGTAGCCGCACTTCCCGCACTCACCTGGATCGAGACGCTCGCTGCGGTCGCGCTCGGCCATGCGAAAGGTTCCGCACCGAAGGCATTCGACCGCATGCTTCTCCATGACTTCGTTATTCGGAAGCCACAGCCCCTCGGATGTCCCCCGATCGGGGAAATCGTCCCTCGGTTTAATCCGTGGAGTACTTGGGCTGAACCTTTTCGCCGCGGATGCGGGCGATGGCGTTGTTCGCGGCGATGGCCGCTTCGCCGAACCCGATCGAGATGAGCGTGATCTTGCCCTCGTAGCCGGCGACGTCGCCGGCGGCGTAAACGCCCCCGATCGATGTGTCCATCGAGGTCGGGTCGACCAGGATCTGCCGCTTGCCGTGCAGCTCGAGCCCCCAATCGGCGATGGAGCCGAGGTGCGAGTGGAAACCGAGCAGGAGTATGAGCGCTTCGCAGTCGACGTCGAACGTCTCGCCGCTCGAGGTGTTCTCGATCGTGATCGCCTGGATCGAGCCGTCGCCGCGGATCTCCCGCACCTCGGCGGGAGCGCAGATGCGCACGCTGCCTTCCTCCTCGAGGCGGCGGGCCTCCTTGACCGAGGTCTCGAGGGCGCGGAAGCGGTCGCGGCGGTGGATGAGCGTGATCGGGAGGTCGGCGGTGTCCTGCAGACCGAGCGTCCAGTCGAGCGCCGAGTCGCCCCCGCCGACGATGACGCAGTTCTTTCCCGCGAAGACGTCCTTGCGGCGGACGAAATAGTGGAGCCCGCGCACCTCCCACTCGTCGATTCCGTCGAGCTCGAGCTTGCGCGGCTCGAAGGCGCCGTGCCCGGCGGTGACGATGAGCGCGCGGGAAAGGAAGCGGTTACCCGACTTGGTCGTGAGGGAGAGGAGCTCCTCGCCGTTTTGGGGGATCCGTTCGAGGTCGGCGACCTCCTCGTTCAGGTGGACGTCCGCCCCGAACTGGAGGCCCTGCTCGACGCAGAGGTCGACGAGCGCCTGGCCCTGGATCTTCGGATGGCCCGCGACGTCGTAGACGTGCTTCTCAGGGTAGACCGCGGCCACCTGGCCGCCGAGCTGGCCGAGGCTCTCGACGATGCGGACGCTCGCGTCCCTGTGTCCCGCGTAGTAGGCGGCAGCCAGGCCCACAGGGCCCGCGCCGATGATGGTGATGTCGCAGACGCTCTCGCTCACGTCTGCCTCGATGCTACCCGCCTCGCGGGGAACCTAGTGGGAGCAGCCGGAGCCGCAGCCGTCGCCGGCATGCGCCTCCGCCGGCTCGTCCTCGGCGACGCCTTCCTTCGCCTGGAAGGAGGAGCCGCAGCCGCAGGCAGCCTGGACGTTCGGGTTGTTGATCGCGAACCCGGCGCCCATGAGCGCGTCGACGTAATCGATCTCCGCGCCGGTCAAATACGGCGCGCTGAAGGGATCGATGACGACGCGAACGCCGTGCATCTCGATCTCGTTGTCACCGTCCTGGGGCCCGCGGTCGAAGCCGAGCTCATACTGGAACCCCGAGCAGCCGCCGCCCTGGATCGCAATCCGCAGGACGGAGACGTCGCCCTCGGGCTCTTCCAACAGGAGGGCGCGGATCTTGCTCGCCGCGGACTCGGTGACGGTCACCATCCCTCTCAGTGTACCAACGGCCTCCGCGGTCGAACACCCCCCGAGCTTGTGACACCGAAGCGTCCAGAAACTCAGGGGAGAAGGGCGAGTTCGTGACAGCGCTCGGCCACGTTTGAGGCGTTAGTATGCGGGCCGTGCCGCTAGCCGTCCTGGACGACTGGTTTCCGTTTCTCGTCTACGGCTTCTTTGCCCTGGCAATCCCGGCGTCGCTGATCGCATTCTCCTTCCTCCTCGCGACGCGGCCGAAGGCGCGGGCGCGCGAGCGGGTCATCCCCTTCGAGTCCGGCGTCTCGACCGGGCCACCGAAGCTCCAGCGCTTCACGATCAGCTTCTACCTGACGGCGATGCTCTTCATCGTCTTCGACATCGAGATCGTCTTTCTCTATCCGGTCGCCATCTGGCTGAACGCGCTCGGCACGTTCGCGCTGGCCGAATTCGGCTTCTTCATCGCGATCCTGGCGATCGCGTACGTGTACGTGTGGAAGAAGGGAGCGCTCGAATGGCGGACGTAGAGCGCAAGAAGCGCCTTGCCGACTACGGGCTCCAGAGCGAGCGCACGCTCATGCGCAAGAAAGGCCCCGGAGTTTTCGAGCAAGAGCTCGGGAACCTGGAGGACAGCCTCGGCCTCACGACTGTCGAGAAGGCGATCGCGTGGGCGCAAGGCCACTCGATCTGGCCCGACACCTTTGGCCTCGCCTGCTGCGCGATGGAGATGATCGCGATCGTCGGCTCTCGCTACGACGTCGCTCGCTTCGGCGCCGAGGTCTTCCGCTCCTCGCCGCGCCAGGCCGATCTCCTGATCGTCTCGGGACGCGTCTCGCACAAGATGGCCGCGCCCCTACGGCAGATCTACGACCAGATGCTCGAGCCGAAATGGGTGATCGCCATGGGCGCGTGCGCCAGCTCGGGTGGAATGTTCGCGAACTACGCCGTCCTGCAGGGCGTGGACAAGATCGTGCCGGTGGACATCCACGTCCCCGGCTGCCCGCCTCGTCCCGAGGCTCTCCTCGAGGGCATCGTGCGGCTGCAGGAGAAGATCATGGCCGGCGTTCCGCCCGCCTACGAGATTCGCGGAGTCGCCTCGTGAGCTTCGCCGAGGTCCCGGGGTTCGCATCGGTGCAGGAAGAGCGCGGGGAGACCACAGTCGTGATCGAGACGTCCCGTCTCCTGGACGCGGCTCGCCACCTGCGCGACCAGCGCGGCTACAACTTCCTCGCCGATATCGCGGCGACGGACTATCTCGGCTGGAACGATCGCACCGTCGCCGGCTACTGGGGCGATCGGGACAACCGCGACATCAATCTTCCCGGCTCGTGGGGCCTGGCGCGGAAGCCCGAGCCGAAGGCGAAGCGCTTCTCGGTCTCGTACCACCTGCTCGCGGTCGTTTCCGGCGCGCGTGAGGCTCCCCGCGTTCGTGTTCAGGTCTGGTGCGAGGACGGCGACGCGGTTCCGAGCGTAGTCTCGGTCTGGCCGACCGCGGACTGGCACGAGCGCGAGGCCTTCGACCTGATGGGCATCCGCTTCGACGGCCATCCGAACCTGAAGCGGATTCTCATGGACGACGACTGGGAGGGCCATCCGCTGCGCAAGGACTACCCGATCGGCGGCGAGCCGGTGCGCTTCTCAGGGGACGAGTAGGCGAGCTAGTGGCCATCGCGGAGCGTAGGCAGGCGCCGATCTACACCGGCACGCGGATCCCGCACCCGATCCCGACCGTCCTCCAGGTCGATCCCGCGCTTCGCGAGGAAGGCGACATCCTCGAGGTCAACTTCGGGCCGAACCACCCGTCCACACACGGCGTCCTCCGCCTGATCGTGGAGCTGAACGGCGAGCGGGTCGAGGGCGTCGAGGCGGTGATCGGCTATCTCCACACCGGCTTCGAGAAGAACATGGAGCAGAAGACGTGGTGGAAGGCGATCACGTATCCGGAGCGAATCGACTACCTCTCCTTCCAGATCAACGAGCTCGCCTTCGTGCTCGCGATCGAGAAGCTCCTCGGCCTCGAGCCCCCGCCCAAGGCGACCTGGATGCGCACGCTCCTCTGCGAGCTAAGCCGGATCCACTCCCATCTGATCTGGCTCGGCACCTCCGCCCTGGAGCTCGGGGCGATCTCGCTCCTCTGGTACTGCTTCCGCGAGCGGGAGTCCGTGCTCGATCTCTTCGAGCTCGCCACGGGCACGCGCATGCACACGCGCTACTTCCAGACCGGCGGGCTCGCCGAGGACATCCCACCCGGGTTCTTCACCGAGTGCCGCAAGTTCGCCGACGTGATGCCGGCCCGCGTCGACGAGTACGAGGCGCTTCTCGACCGCCAGGCGATCTGGCTCAAGCGAACGAAGGGAATCGGCCTGCTCTCGGCCGAGGACGCGATCGCGCTCGGCCAGACCGGGCCGGTGCTGCGCGCGTCCGGCGTCGATTGGGACATCCGCAAGGTCGAGCCCTATCTCGCATACGACCAGGTGGACTTCGAGGTCCCGGTCTACACGAACGGCGACGTTTACGACCGCTACAAGGTGCACATGGACGAGATGCGTGAGTCCACGCGCATCGTCCAGCAGTGCCTCGACGGCATGCCGGAGGGCCCCTGGATCGCCGACGACCGCAAGGTCGTGCTCCCTCCGCGCGACGAGTTGCACACCTCGATGGAGAGCCTCATCCACCACTTCAAGCTCGTAACCGAGGGCTACCGGGTGCCCGCCGGCGAGGTCTACGTCGCCGTCGAGTCTGCCCGCGGCGAGCTCGGCTGCTACGTCGTCTCGGACGGAGGCTCGAAGCCGTGGCGCGTGAAGTTTCGCGCTCCCTCGTTCGTTGCCCTCGAAGCGACGGCGACGATGGTGTCCGACGCGCTCGTCGCGGACATGATCGCGATCCTCGGATCGCTCGACACGGTCATGGGGGACTGCGACCGTTGATGTCGAGCGCTCTCTACGACGAGATCCAGACGATCGCGGCACAGTATCCCGAGCGGCGGTCGGCGATCATGCCGGCGCTCCGGCTCGCGCAGGAGAAGTTCGGCTGGCTCTCACCGGAGGCGTTGCGAGAGGTGGCGGACGCGCTCGACGTCACACCCGCCTACTGCGCGGCGATCGCGAGCTTCTACGACATGTTCCACCTCGAGCCCGTCGGCCGGCACATGGTCGAGGTCTGCACGAACATCTCCTGCGCGCTCGTCGGGGCTCAGCAGGTGCTCGAGGCCTTCGAGTCCGAGCTTGGGATCGAGGCCGGCCAGACCACGGAGGACGGGAGGTTCACGCTACGCACCGTCGAGTGCGCGGGCGGCTGCGGCTGGGGAACCGTCGTCTCCGTCGACCACCGCTATCGCGAGCCGGTGAAGCCCGAGGACGTGCCCGGAATCGTCGAGGAGCTGCGCAGTGCCGCCGACTAGGAAGGCCAAGCACAAGCTCCTGTTCGCGCAGGCCGAGGGCCGTGACCTGACGAGGCTCCCCGAGTACGAGCGGGTCGGCGGCTACGAGTCCCTCAAGAAGGCGCTGAAGATGGAGCGGTCCGCCGTCGTCGACGAGCTGCTGGCCGCCAACCTGCGCGGCCGCGGTGGCGCCGGCTTCCCGACCGGCCGCAAGGCGAGCTTCCTCCCGAAGCCCGGCGATACGCCCAAGCCGATCTACCTCGTCGCGAACGCAGACGAGTCCGAGCCCGGGACCTTCAAGGACCGGGAGATCATGGCCCGCATCCCGCACATGTTCATCGAGGGGATCGTGATCGCAGCGCACGCGATCGGCGCGAGCGCAGCCTTCATCTATCTCCGCGGCGAGTACCTGCGCGAGTTCGAGATCGTCCGTGACGCGCTCGAGGAAGCCCGGCACGCCGGCCTCGCGGGCCCAAACGTGCTCGGATCCGGTTGGGACCTCACCATCGTCATCCACCGCGGCGCCGGCGCCTACATCTGCGGGGAGGAGACCGCCCTCCTCGAGTCCCTCGAGGGCAAGCGCGGACAGCCGCGCTCGAAGCCTCCCTTCCCCGCAATCTCGGGCGTGTACGAGTCGCCGACTCTGATCAACAACGTCGAGACGCTGGCCACCGTGCCGAAGATCATCGAGCTCGGCGGTAAGAAGTACGCGAAGCTCGGCGTCGAGAACTCGACCGGCACGCGCGTCTTCTCGCTCTCGGGCAACGTCGCGAACGGCGGCAATTACGAGGTCGAGCTCGGCACGAGCCTCCGCGAGCTGATCTACGACATCGGCGGCGGCATCCCGGGCGGGCGCGAGCTGAAGGCGATCATCCCCGGCGGCTCGTCGGTGCCGGTGCTGACCGCAGCCGAGGTCGACACGCCACTCGACTTCGACTCGATGGCCAGGGCTGGCACGATGCTCGGCTCCGGCGCGGTCATCGTCATGGACGACCGCTGCTGCATGGTGCAGCTCGGTCTCCGGGTCGCGCAGTTCTACATGCACGAGTCGTGCGGGAAGTGCACGCCCTGCCGCGAGGGCACACGCTGGATGGTCTCCATCCTCCGCAAGATCGAGGAGGGCGAGGCCTCTCAGGGCGAGCTCGACCTGCTCCTGAACGTCTGTGACCGCATCCTCGGCAACTGCCTCTGTCCCCTCGGCGACGCGGCCGCCATGCCCGTCGCGAGCTATGTCGCCAGGTTCCGGGCGGAGTACCAGCGCCACATCGACGAGGGCGGCTGTCCTTTCGACGGCGATTCGACGCTCGACCACGTCATGGCACCGGTCGACCAGCACCACGCTCGGGTCCGCTCTGAGATCGAAGTGCCGGCGTGAGCGGGCCGTCCACAACGGTCCCCATGGGGCCACCCCGTACCACCACCCGCTTGAAGCGTAGCGCTCGCCGGCGCGCGAATGGCTCGCCGTTCGTCCCGGAAGTGAGCCGATGAGCTCTCCCGAGCTCGTCACCGTCACGATCGACGGCCGCGACATCCAGGTCCCGAAGGGCCACGGGATGATCGAGGCCGCCCTCGAAGCCGGGATCGAGATCCCGGTCTTCTGCTACGAGCCGCGGCTCGGCGGGCCAATCGGCGCGTGCCGCATGTGCCTCTGCGAGGTCGAGGGGATGCCGAAGCTCCAGGCCGCCTGCACCATGACGGCCCAGGACGGGCTCGCCCTCTCGACGGCACAGACGAGCGCCAAGGCGGCCGAAGGCCAGAACGCCGTCCTCGAATTCATCCTGCTGAACCACCCCCTGGACTGCCCCGACTGCGACAAGGGCGGCGAGTGCCCCCTCCAGGACCTCACGTTCCGCTGGGGGCCGGGCGCGACCCGCATGCGCTTCCCCAAGCGAACGTTCGACAAGCCGATCCCGGTCTCGCCCCTGATCGCGCTCGACCGCGAGCGCTGCATCCTCTGTTACCGCTGCACGCGCTTCTCGGAGACGGTGGCCGAGGACGGCCAGCTCGTCGCGGTCGCCCGCGGCGCCAGCTCGATCATCACGACCTTCCAGGACGAGCCGTACCGGGCTCACTTCTCGGGGAACGTGCTCGAGCTCTGCCCGGTCGGCGCGCTCACTTCGACGACCTACCGGTTCCGCGCGCGCCCATGGGAGATCCAGAACGTTCCGACGGTCTGCGGGCTCTGCCCGGTCGGGTGCAATGTCTGGGCGACCACGCGCGAGGACAAGGTCGCGAGGATCCTCTCCCGTAACCACGGCGAGGTGCACGAGGGCTGGCTCTGCGACAAGGGCAGGTTTGCCTACGCCCACCTTCGAGCCGAGGACCGGATCAGCCTCCCGCGGCGCCGCGTCCGCCGCCGGGGCTTCGAGCCGGTCTCGTGGGACGAGGCGCTTGACGAGGCCGAACGGGCGCTTCGCGAGGCCGGCGGGCCCGTCGTGGTCGCGTTCTCAGGCGGCGAGACAGTCGAGCACGCAGCGGCGCTCGCGCGGCTCGTCCGCGAAGGGCTCGGGGGCGGTTCTGCGCTCCTCCCCGAGACGTTCCACCCCACACTCGATCGCTTCCGGGCCCCCCTCTCGGCGATCAGGGACGCGGATCTCTGCATCGTTCTCGGCGACGAGCCCGTGGTCGAGCGGGCGCCGATCGTGGACCTCTGGCTCCGAGCTGCTCGCAGGGGAGGCGCGGAGGTCGCGACGCTGAACCCCGCCGGCACCGTTTCGCTCCCACCCGGAAGCGCGGCCTGGGCGGCAGCGCAGCTCCAGTCCGAAAGCGCGGCGCCCGAGCTTCGGCCCCTGGCTCGGAAGCTGAAGGAGGCGGAGCGCGTCGCGCTCGTCTGGTCGGAGGACGACCCCAGCGGCGGCGCTCACCTCGCGGCGCTGGCCGACGCGGTCGGTGTCAAAGCATCCGCGTACTTCCTGCCGCGCACTCCCAACGGTCGTGGAGTCGCCGAGGCCTGGGGCCAGCCGGGAGAGACACCCACCGGCGAGATCGGAGCCCTGATCGTGAGCGGGGACGAGGCTGCGGCCGATCCTCGCGCGCGCGAGCTGGCCGAGCGAGCCCGTTTCGTCCTCACCACCTCCATGTTCGAGAGCGACCTCACTCTCTGGGCCAACGTCGTCGTCCCGGGCACGAGCTACCTCGAGCGCGACGGAACGACCGTGAACCTCGAGGGCCGGCCCCAGCGCCAGCGCCGCGCGGTCACACCGCCGAGCGAGGACGAGCTCGTGTTCTTCGCCGCGCTCGCCCGCCGCTTCGGCGTCGAGATCGATCCCTGGCCCGGAATGCTCCCTGACGACCACGCACCCTTGCCCCGCCCCGCCGACCAGAATGGGCCGGTTTCGGCGCCCAAGGCCAGGGCGGCGACGAGCCGAAGCGGCAAAGGGCTCGCCCTCGTCCGCTACAGCGCTCTCTTCAGCGGCGCCGCCGTCGAGCGTGTGCCGCAGCTCCAGTTCCAGCGCCCGTACCCGGAGATCGAGCTTGCCCACCCCGATGCGGCCGCGCGCGGGATCTCGACCGGCGACAGCGTGACGGTGAGCTCGAACGGGACGAGCAAGACCCTGACCGCCCGGGTCAACCGCCGCCTCCGTGAAGGCGTCGCCCGCATCGCGTCCGAGCATGCCGAAGGCCTCGAAAACCGAGTCGAAGTGGCAGGCGGCTGATGAATCAGCACCTAAACCAGCCTTGGTGGATCGACGTCATCAAGTCGCTTCTGATCATCAACCTGATCATGGGCGCGTTCGCGTACTCCACCTGGCTCGAGCGGAAGCTCCTGGGGCGCATGCAGCTTCGCTACGGCCCCAACCGGGCCGGCCCCTTCGGGCTCCTGCAGCCGATCGCCGACCTGGTCAAGCTGCTGCGCAAGGAAAGCTTCTTCCCCGCAAACGCGGTCGACGTCCTCTACATCGCCGCGCCCGCGGTCGCAGGCTTCACGGCCCTGGCAGCGTTCAGCGTGATCCCGTGGGGGCCCGTCTGGCACGTCCACGGCTACGACATCACCGGTTCGGTCGCAGACGTTTCGATCGGGCTCCTGCTCCTCTTTGCGCTCGGCGCGATCGGGATCTACGCCTTCCTCGTCGGTGGTTGGGCGAGTGAGTCGAAGTACTCGCTCCTCGGCTCGATGCGCACCGCCGCTCAGCTCGTTTCCTACGAGGTCTCGCTTGCTCTCTCCGTCCTCGGCGTCGTGATCATGGGCCAGTCGCTGTCGCTCGTGGACATCGTCGAGAAGCAGCAGGCGACCATGTGGTTCGCGGTGCCGCAGTTCGTCGGCCTCCTGACGTTCTTCGTCGCCGGAATCGCGGAGACGAACCGTCCCCCCTTCGACCTCCCCGAAGCCGAGCAGGAGCTCGTCGCTGGCTACCACACGGAGTACAGCGGCATGCGCTTCGGCCTGTACTCGACGGCCGAGTACATCAACATGATCACGCTTTCGGGCCTGGCCGTGACGCTCTTCTTCGGGGGCTGGGGCGGCCCCTTCCTCCCCGGCCCGGTCTGGTTCCTGCTCAAGCTCGGCGCGTTCATCTTCGTCTTCATCTGGCTACGGGCAACGCTGCCGCGCCTGCGTTACGACCAGCTGATGCGCTTCGGCTGGAAGGTGCTCCTGCCTGTCGCGACCATCAACGCGCTCGTGACCGCGATCCTCGTGGTGGTGATCGATTGAGCCCGCAGCCGCTCGATTCCCTCAAGGGCTTCGCCGTCACGTTCCGGCAGATCTTCAACAAACCGATCACGCAGCAGTACCCCGAATACAAGCGGCCCGTCTACCCGCGTTTCAGGGGCCGCCACCGGCTCTGGCGCCACGAGAACGGCCTCGAGAAGTGCGTCGGCTGCTCGCTCTGCGCGGCCGCCTGCCCAGCCGACTGCATCCGCGTCGTCGCCGCCGAGAACGACCCCGACAACCGCGTCTCCGCCGGCGAGCGCTACGCGGCCGTCTACGAGATCAACCTCGCCCGCTGCATCTTCTGCGGCTACTGCGAGGTCGCCTGCCCCTTCGACGCGATCACGATGGGCCACGACTACGAGATGTCGGACTACAACCGCTCCG
>JBDTRS010000083.1:0-10405 GCA_039931575.1 Gaiellaceae bacterium | reverse complement strand
ACGAAGCGGCCGGAGTTGAGCTGGAAATCGGGGACCTGGCGGTTGACGAGATAGGAGTAGCCGGCCGCCTGTAGGGCGGCGAGCACCACCGTCAGGTAGCGCGTGTACTGGTTGATCTTCGCGTACCCGGCCTCGCCCTCCTTCTGCAGCTGCTCCAGCCGCGGGATCACGACTGTCATGAGCTGCAGGATGATCGAGGCCGTGACGTACGGCATGATCCCGAGCGCGAAGAGGGCGAACTGCCCGAGCGCGCCGCCCGAGAAGATGTTCAGGAGGCCGAGGATCGTCCCGCCCTGGCCGGAAAAGTAGTTCTCGATCGCGGCCGAGTTGACGCCCGGCACCGGGATCCAGCTTCCGAGCCGGTAGAAGCCGAGAATCATCGCCGTGAAGAGAACCCGGTGCCTGAGCTCGGGGACTCGCCAGGCGTTGGTGAGCCAGGAAAGCACTACGACTCCTCGGAATCCGTGTTGGCGGACTCCTCGGGCGCGACCTCTTCAGACGCCTCCTCTGCGCTCGCCTGGGGTGCCTCTTCCTGGGATGTCTCCTCCGACTCTGTCTCCTCGGGCTCGGGCTCGGCAGCAGGCGGCTTGGCCTTCCGGGTCTTGCGCTTCTTCTCGACCCGCTCGCGGAGCGCCGTCGCCGATCCGCCGGCCGACTCGATCTTCTCGCGAGCGGCGGCGGAAAAGGCATGAGCGGTGACGTTGAGCTTCTTCTTGAGCTCGCCGTTCCCGAGGATCTTGACGTCGATGCGCGTGTTCTTCAGAACACCCTTTTCGACGAGCGCCTCGAGCGTGACGTCCGCGCCGTCGTCGAAGACACGGTCGAGGTCGCGCAGGTTCACCGGCGTCGTGTGCGTGCGGTGTGGGCCGACGGGCATGGCGTCCTTCGACGTGGAGCCACGCTTCTTGGGGAGCCGCATGTAGATCGGCATCTGGCCGCCCTCGAACCCCGGTCGCATGTTGTGCGAGCCCGAGCGGGACTTCTGCCCCTTGATCCCGCGTCCGGAGTAGCGACCCTTGCCCGACCCGAGCCCACGGCCCACGCGCTTGCGCGCCTGGCGCGCCTGCGCAGGCTTCAGGCTGGAAAGGTTGAGCTCTTCTTCAGGGGTCGGCAACGCTAGTTCTCCTCGATGCGGACGAGGTGACGGACTTTCCGCAGCATACCGAGGGTTTCCGGGGTCTCCTCGCGTTCGACGGAGCTGCCGATCCGACCCAGGCCGAGCGCGCGGAGGGTGCCTCGGTGCTTCTGGGTCTGGCCGATCTGGCTACGCGTCTGCGTGATCTTCAGCTTGCTCATTCGCGGCCTCTTCGGTGTGTGCGGGCTCTGTCGTCTCTGCAGCGGCGGGCTCGTCCTTCTTCGCGCGCGGGAAGAGGACCTCGTGGACGGCCTTGCCGCGCATGCGTGCGACATCCTCCGGCCTGCGCAGGCTCTGGAGCCCGTTCACCGTCGCCTTGAGCAGGTTGATCGGGTTCGGGTTGCCGAGGCTCTTTGCGAGGATGTCCCGGATCCCCGCAAGCTCGAGCACGGCGCGAACGCCGCCGCCCGCGATGACGCCGGTGCCCTCGCTCGCCGGGCGCAGGAGGACGCGCGCGGCGTCCGAGCGCCCGAGGATCTCGTGCGTGATCGTGGTGCCGCTCTTCGGCACCTGGAAGAGATTCTTCTTCGCGTCGTCCACGGCCTTCGAGATGGCGAGCGGGACCTCCCGCGCCTTCCCGTAGCCGACGCCGACGCGGTCGACCTCGTCACCGATCACGACGAGCGCCGTGAACGAGAACCGCCGGCCGCCCTTCACGACCTTGGCGACGCGGTTGATCTCGACGACACGCTCCTTCAGCTCACGAGCGTCGTAGTCGAGGTTGCGCTCGACCTGGCGTTCAACGGTGCTCAAAATCTCAGTCCTCCTTCGCGCGCGCTGTCTGCGAGCGCTTTGACGCGGCCGTGGTACAGATAGCCGGCGCGGTCGAAGACGACCGACTCGACGTCGGCCTTCTTCGCGGCGGCGGCAAGCAGCTTCCCGACTTCGGCCGCTTGATCGGTCTTGGTGCCCTTGAACGTCTTCTTCAGCTGACCGTGGTTAGCGGCCGCGATCGTCCTCTTCTCGGAGTCGTCGACGAGTTGCGCGGAGATGCCTCGATTCGAGCGGAAGACAACGAGCCGCGGGCGCTCGGCCGTTCCGAGCACCTTGCGCCGGATGCGCCGGTGGCGCCGCAGACGAGCTTCTCTGACCGTAAGCGTTGCCATTACAGGTCACCGACCGAACGGATCGTGGGCTCCGGCCGCGAGAAGCCCGGCCCGCAAGGACGCAGGGAGCATTCGTAGCCAGAGGCTACGGATGCGACTGAGGACGCCGCGAGACGGAGCTTCGCAGCGCCCCGGAGACCGCGAGATGTGAGGAAGGGGGCCTGCATTTAAGCTCTCTTCCCAACTTTGCGGCGGACGTACTCGCCCTCGTAGCGGATGCCCTTGCCCTTGTACGGCTCGGGCGGACGGACGGCGCGGATCTCCGCCGCGACCTGACCGACCTTCTGCTTGTCGATCCCCTTGACGACGACCTGCGTCACCGTCGGCACCTCGAACGTGATTCCCTGCGGCGGCTTCTTCAAGACGGTGTGCGAGAAACCAACGCTGAGCTCGAGGTCGGTTCCGCGCATCGCGGCGCGGTAGCCGACTCCGTGGATCTCAAGCGCCTTCGTGAAGCCCTTGGTGACCCCCTCGACCATGTTCGCCACGAGGCTGCGCGTGAGCCCGTGGAGCGCCCGGTCTTCCCCGCGCTCGGTCGGGCGCTTGACGAGGAGCTCCCCGTCGGCCTGCTCGACCGTGATCCGCTGCGGGACCTGCTGGGTCAGCTCGCCGAGGGGCCCGTTGACCATGACGCGGCCAGGCGAAAGCGAGACGCTCACGCCTGCTGGAAGTGGGATTGGGCTCTTGCCGATTCGACTCATGGATCTATGGGGTTACCAGATGAAACAGACAACTTCGCCGCCGACGCCGAGCTCCTGCGCCTTTCGACTCGTGACGAGACCGCCCGACGTCGACATGATCGCCGTGCCCATACCGCCGAGGACCCGCGGGAGGCGGTCCTTGGTCGCATAGACGCGGCGGCCCGGCTTCGAGACCCGCTTGAGGTCGGTGATGATCCGCTCGCGCTTGGGCCCGAACTTGAGCTCGATCACCAAGGTATCGAACGACTCGCCCTTCTCGATGCGGTAGTCCTTGATGTAGCCCTCGTCGCGGAGCAGGCGCGCGATCTCCGCCTTCAGGTTGGAGGCAGGCATCGCAACCGTCTCGTGCAGCGCCTTGTTCGCGTTCTTGATGCGGGCGAGCATGTCTCCGACTGGATCAGTGAGCATCTCGTCCTCCCTACCAGCTCGACTTCGTCATGCCGGGGATGACGCCCTCGTGGGCGAGCTCGCGCAAGCAGATCCGACAGAGGCCGAACTTCCGGTAGACGGCACGCGGCCGTCCGCAGCGGTTGCAGCGGCTGTACTCCCGAGTCTTGAACTTCTGTGGGCGGGCTGCCTTCACAATCAGGCTCTTCTTGGCCAAACCTTCCTCCTACGCTTCCGAGCGGAACGGGAGTCCGAGCTCGCGCAGGAGCGCGAAAGCCTCGTCGTCGGTATCCGCAGTCGTCGTGATGGTCACGTCGAGACCTCTGACTGTCTCGACGTCGTCGTAGTCGATCTCCGGGAAGATGATCTGCTCCCGGATCCCGATCGAGTAGTTGCCGCGCCCGTCGAAGCTCGCCGGAGAGAGGCCACGGAAGTCGCGGATCCGCGGAATGGCGATCGACACGAGCCGGTCGAGGAACTCCCACATGCGCACGCCTCGAAGCGTGACCTTGGTGCCGATGGGCATCCCCTCGCGCAGCTTGAAGCCGGCGATCGACTTCTTCGCGCGGGTGATCTGGGCGCGCTGGCCGGCGATGATGGTGAGCTCGTCGGCGGCCTTGTCGAGCGCCTTGGCGTTCACCTTCGCGTCGCCGACGCCCATGTTGAGCGTGATCTTCTCGATCCGCGGCACTTTCATGATCGAGCCGTAGCCGAACTGCTCCTTCAGGCGCTCGCGGATCTCCGCGTCGAAGCGGTCCTTGAGCCGCGGCGAGTAGCCGTTCGACGCGGCTTTCTTCTTCGTGGCCGTCGCCTTTTTTTTGGCGGGCGTAGGCGTTTTCTTGGTGGTGGTCGGAGGCATTACCTGTCGAGCACCTCCCCGCAGCCCTCGCGCTTGCAGACGCGCACCTTGACCGTCTGGCCCTTCTCATCCTCGCGAAACTCGTAGCCGACGCGCGTGGCGCGGTTGCAGGTCGGGCAGACGATCATCACCTTCGACACCGCGAGCGGAGCGGCCAGGTCGATGACGCCTCCAGGCTGGATCTGGGTCTGCCCCATCCGGCTCGAGTCCTTGAGCGGCCGCGGCTTGCGGTGGCGCTTGACGAGGTTCAGGTTCTCCACGATCACGCGCCGCTTGGCGGGATCGGCCTCGAGGACGCGGCCCTGCTTCCCTCTGTCCTTCCCGGACAGCACCTGGACGAGGTCGCCCTTGCGGACTTTCATGGTCTGAGTCATCAGAGCACCTCCGGTGCGAGGGAGACGATCTTCATGAAGTTCTTCTCGCGCAACTCGCGCGCGACCGGCCCGAAGATGCGCGTCCCGCGCGGGTTGTTCGCGGTGTCGATGATCACAGCCGCGTTCTCGTCGAATGCGATCGAGGTGCCGTCGTTGCGCCCGAAGGGCTTCTTCGTGCGAACGACGACGGCCCGGACGACCTCGCCCTTCTTGATCGTCCCCTGCGGCGTGGCAGTTTTGACGGTTCCGACGATCACGTCGCCCACGCGCGCATAGCGGCGCTTGGAGCCGCCCATGACGCGGATGCAAAGGAGCTCACGGGCACCCGTGTTGTCGGCGACGCGAAGGCGGGATTCCTGCTGGATCATTGACTTACTTGGACTCCTCGAGGACTTCGACGAGGCGCCAGGACTTCGTCTTCGAGAGCGGCCGCGTCTCGACGATGCGCACGACGTCGCCGGCCTTCGCGACGTTCGTCTCGTCGTGCGCGTGGAACTTGCGCGTTCGGCGAATGACCTTCTTGTACATCCGGTGCGGCTTGACCGTCTCGACGCGGACGACGATGGTCTTGTCCATCGCGCTCGAGACGACGACGCCTCGGCGCTCCTTGCGCTGGCCGCGCGCGTGCTCGGGCTTCGGCAGTCGCACGATCGCGGCGCGCGTCTTCGGCTTCTCGCGCTTCGGCTTCGTGCGCTGGCGGCGCTGCGAGCGCGGCTGGCGCTTCCTCTTCTTCTGCGGAGCGGCCGGCGGAGCAGGCGCCTCCGCAACCGGTTCCTCGACTGCCGCGGGCTCTTCCGCCGGAGCTTCCTCGGCGACGGGCTCCTCGGCGGGTGCCTCTGCGACCAGGGGCTCTTCAGCCGGAGCTTCCTCGGCAACGGGCTCCTCGGCGACGGGCTCCTCGGTTGGTGCCTCTGCGGCCAGGGGCTCTTCCGCCGGAGCTTCCTCGGCAACGGGCTCCTCGGCGGGTGCCTCTGCGGCTACCGGCTCGGGGGTGAGCTCCTCCTCTGCCGCGGGCTCCTCGGTTGGAGGCTCTTCTGCTGAAACCTCCTCCGCCACGGGCTCCTCGGCCGGGGCTTCCTCCGCCACCGGCTCCTCGGCCTTCTTGCGTGGAGCGCGCTTTGGCTTCGGCTTCGCTTCAGCCTCCGTCTTGGGCGCCGCTTTCGCCTTGGGCGCCGCTTTCGCCTTGGGCTTCGCTTTTGCCTTGGGCTTCGGCTTCTCCTCGGCCGCAGGCTCGTCGGCACCAGGCGTCGAGGCTTCCGCCTCGACGTCCTTTGGCTGTTCTTCCTCTGTCTTCTTTCTCGGTCTCGCCATCTACCTTCTCTCCAACGTGTTCTTGCGAGCGGCCTGAACGGTCAGGATCCGCGCGATGTCTCTCTTTGCAAGGCCGATGCGCGCGGTGTTCTCGAGCGCGCCGGTGGCCATCTGAAAGCGCAGGTTGAATAGGTTCTCGCGACTGTCGGCGAGGCGGCGCACCAGCTCTTCGTCCGAGAGCTCTCGCAGTTCCCTAGCCCTCAAAGAGATCCGCCTCCCTCTTCACGAACTTCGTCTTGATCGGCAGCTTCGACCCGGCCAGGCGCAGCGCGTCCCGCGCGAGGGGCTCGGGAACTCCGGCCAGCTCGAACATGACGCGACCTGGCTTGACCACGCAGACCCAGTGCTCAGGGGAGCCCTTGCCGGAGCCCATGCGGGTCTCGGCCGGCTTCTGCGTTACCGGCTTGTCAGGAAAAACATTGATCCAGACCTTGCCGCCGCGCTTGATGTGCCGGGTCATCGCGATACGCGCAGCCTCGATCTGGCGGTTGGTGACCCAGCCAGGCTCCATCGCCTTGAGGCCGAAGTCGCCGAAGTGGACCTGCTGCTGTCCTTTCGACTTTCCTCGCATGCGCCCGCGCTGCTGCTTGCGGAACTTTGTCTTGCGCGGCATTAGCATCAGCTCTCGCCACCCTCGTCGCTCGAGGTCTCGGGCTTGACCTCTTCGGTCTGCTGCGCCTCCGTGGTGGCGTCAGGAGCGTCGGCGACAGGGGCCGGCGTCGTCTCGACGTCTGGCTCGACCGGCGGCTGCTCGCGGCCCTCGGCGGACACACCTTGCTCGTCCGTGCGCGGCCGCTCGACGCGGTCTCCCCGCTTGCCGCCTGGCCGCTCACCGGGCTTGCGGCGCTGCCGGACGGGCCCAAGGCCCTCGCGGTCCGGGCTGCGGCGGCGCCCGGCCTGCTGGCCTTCGCCGAGCCCCTCGGCGCGGCGACCGCCGCGGCGGCGCGCCTGATCCTGCTCGCCGAGGCGTCCGGACGGGCCCGTGTCTCGACCCGTGTCGAAGCCCTCCGGCATGATCTCGCCCTTGTTGATCCAGACCTTTACGCCGATGCGGCCGAAGGTCGTCTTCCCCTCGGCGAAGCCGTAGTCGATGTCCGCGCGCAGCGTGTGCAGCGGGACGCGGCCTTCGGAGTAGGTCTCCGAGCGGGACATCTCGGCGCCGCCGAGCCGTCCGCCGCAGGTGATCTTCACGCCCTGGGCCCCCGATCGGATCGCCGAGGCGAGCGAGCGCTTCATCGCGCGCCGGAAGCTGACGCGGTTCTCGAGCTGCTCCGCGATCGACTGGGCGACAAGCTTGGCATCGAGCTCGGGACGCTTGATCTCGTTGATGTTGATGTGCACGTTCTTGTGCGTCATCGCGTGCACCTCGCGGCGCAGCGCGTCCACTTCGGCGCCGGACTTACCGATCACGATGCCCGGGCGCGCGGTGAAGATGTCGATCGTGATCCGCTGCTTGTCCTTCTTGATCAGGATGTCGCCGAGCCCGGCGTGACCGAGCTTGCCGCGGATGTGCTCGCGGATCTTGACGTCCTCGATCAGGTACGCGGGGAACTCCTTCGTGCCCGTGTACCAGTTGGACTTCCACTCATGGATGATGCCGACCCGAAGGCCGCCGGGATGGACTTTCTGGCCCACTAGCTGTCGCTCTCCTTCTTCTTGCGAGTCGTTTTGGGCTTCGGCTTGTCGGCCTTCGGCTTCTCTGCCTTGAGCTTGTCGGCCGCCGCCTTCGGCTTGGTCGTCCGCGCGCGCTTGGGCTTCTCCTCAGTGGCGGCCGCGGTCTCCGCCTTCTTGCGCGGGGCGCGCTTCGGCTTGGCTGCCTTCTCCTCTGCGGTCGCCTCGGTCGCCTGGGGCTCGGGCTCGGGCGTGGGAACGGCGGCCGGTACGGGCTGCGGGAGCGGCTCCGGAATGAGCTGCTGCTCTGGGAGCGCGAGGGCGATCGTGATGTGGCAGGTGCGCTTCTTGATCCGGGCGACTCGGCCGCGGGCACGGGCGCGCCAGCGCTTGAGTGTCGGACCCGAGCCGACGGTGGCGACTGACACGTACAGGTCGTCCCCGTCCAGGCCATGGTTGGCCTCGGCGTTCGCGACGGCGGACGACAGCACCCGCTCCACGTCCCGCGCGGCATCGCGCGTCATGAACGCGAGGATGGTGCGAGCCTCCGGGACGGGACGGCCGCGGATCTGCTCAGCGACGAGCTGCGCCTTCCGCGGTGCGGTGCGGACGTAGCGCGCTTCGGCGCGGACAGAGGTGCGTGGCTTCTCGACAGTGGCCATTACTTGCGCTTGATCTCGGTCTTACGGTCGCCCGAGTGGCCGCGGAACATCCGCGTAGGCGCGAACTCGCCGAGCTTGTGCCCGACCATCGCCTCGGTGACGAAAACGGGCACGTGCTTGCGGCCGTCGTGGACGGCGATCGTGTGCCCAACCATCTCCGGGAAGACCGTCGAGGTACGGGACCACGTGCGCACGACGCGCTTGTCGCCGGACTCGTTCAGTTGTCTGACCTTCTGCAGCAGCCGCTCTTCGGCGAACGGCCCCTTCTTGCTGGATCTGCTCACTTAACGCCTTTCCTTGCCGCGGCGACGACCGCGGACGATCAGCTTGTCGGACTCCTTGTGCTTGCGCCGGGTGCGCTTCCCGAGAGTCGGGACGCCCCACGGCGTGACCGGGTGCCGCCCACCCTTCGACTTGCCCTCGCCACCGCCGTGCGGGTGGTCGACGGGGTTCATCGCTGAGCCTCGGACCGTCGGGCGCTTGCCGAGCCAGCGGCTGCGCCCAGCCTTCCCGCTCCTGATGTTCTCGTGATCGACGTTGCCGACCTGACCGACCGTCGCCCGGCAGACCAGCGGCACGCGCCGCATCTCTCCCGAGGGTAGCCGAAGAACGGCAAAGCCCTCGTCCTTGGCGACGAGCTGGATGCCGGAGCCCGCGCTGCGGGCCAGCTGGCCGCCTCGGCCGGGCTTCAGCTCGACGTTGTGGACGACCGTACCCGTGGGGATGCGCTCGAGCGGAAGAGCGTTGCCGGGCCGGATGTCCGCCTCGGGTCCGGACTCGATCGCCTGGCCGACGCGCACGCCCGCGGGGGCGAGGATGTAGGCCTTCGCCCCGTCGGCGTAATGGAGGAGTGCGATCCGGGCCGACCTATTCGGGTCGTACTCGATCGAGGCCACCTTCGCCGGGACGCCGTCCTTCGTCCGCTTGAAGTCGATCGTGCGGTAGCGGCGCTTGTGCCCCCCGCCCTGGTGGCGCGTGGTGATGCGACCCTGGTTGTTGCGGCCGCCCTTTCGCTTCGCGGTCTCGAGCAGGCTCTTTTCCGGCTCGGTCTTGGTGACCTCCTCGAAGGTCGAGACCGAACGGAAGCGACGTCCTGGAGAGGTGGGCTTGTACTTGCGCAATGCCATCAGCGATCACTCTCCGAGTGAGCCGCGTTTCGCGGCCGCGAAAAGCAAGCAGCGTGAGGACGCAGGGAGTATCCGTAGCCGGAGGCTACGGATACGACCGAGGACGACGCGCTGCGCGGCTTTGCAGCAGCCCGCGGGGCCCGGCGAACGAGGAGAGGGGTCGCAAACACTAGACGGCTGCTCCTTCGAAGATCTCGATCTTGTCGCCGGCGCGGAGCTGGACGATCGCCTTCTTCCATCCGGGCTTCGTGCCCTTGTGGAAGCCGCGACGCTTCGGCTTGGCTCGCACCTGGACGATGTTGACGCCCTCGACCTTCACGTCGAACAGCTGCTCGACCGCCTGACGGATCTGCGTCTTGTGCGCCTTCGGATGAACGCGGAACGAGTACTTGTTGTCCTCGATCAGGCTGTAGCTCTTCTCGGAGACGACGGGGGCAATCAGGATTTCGCGAGGATCGAGGCTCATGAGGCCAGCTCCTGGACGCGCGTGAGCGCGCCTTCGGTGGCGAGCACCGAGTTCGCCCAGACGAGAGCGCCGACCTCGAGCTCGGAAGGCTCGAGCACGAGCACGCGCTCGAGGTTGCGAAACGACCTGGCTACGGCCGTCTCGTCGGGCTGCACGACGACGACGAGCGGAAGCTCCTTGCCCCACGTGCCGAGAAGGGCCGCGGCAGCGCGGGTCGACGGCTCCGAGAAGCCGGCTGCATCGAGGACGCCGAGGGCCGAACGGCCGGCGTGGTAGCTCAGCGCGCCGCGAAGGGCCGACTTGCGCGCCTTGCGGTTCACCTTCACCGCGTAGCTCCGCGGCTGCGGAGCGAAGGCGACGCCCCCGCCCGTCCACTGGGGAGCGCGAGTCGTGCCGGCGCGCGCACGGCCGGTGCCCTTCTGACGCCAGGGCTTCGAGCGGCCACCGGAGACGAGTCCCCGGGTCTTCGCAGACTGTGTCCCGGCCCGAGCAGCCGCGCCCTCTGCGCGGACAGCCTCATGAATGAGATGCGGCTTGACGTCGACCGCGAAGATCTCGGCCGTGAGCGTCACGTCCTTGGCCTTCTTGCCGGTGCCGTCGAGCAGCGGTGCCTTCGGAGCGGCCATTATCTGGCGTCCTCGCGGATGACGACGATGCCGTTCTTGT
>JBDTRS010000082.1:0-10425 GCA_039931575.1 Gaiellaceae bacterium | reverse complement strand
CCTGCAGTGCGGCGTCTGGCCGTCCTCTCCTTGAAGAACGGGTCGCCGACCCCCGACACGATCACGCTGCTGGCCCACCTCGGCGAGGAGGCGGAGGAGCGCGATCTACGGGAGGCGGCGTCGGCCGTCCACCGGGTGCTCAAGAAGAAAGCGTCGGCGCGCTAACGCTGGCGGCGCGCATGGGGGTGCGCGCTGAAGTACGTGTCGCGACGCCTCGCGTCGGAGACGTGCGTGTAGATCTCGGTCGTCCCGAGATCCGCATGGCCAAGCATCTCCTGCACGCTGCGGAGGTCGGCGCCCCCCTCGAGCAGGTGCGTGGCGAAGGAGTGGCGGAGCAGGTGAGGGTGGATCCGGGACGGGTCGAGGCCCGCCTTCGCGGCCAGGCGGCGAAGAATAAGAAAGGCTCCCGCGCGCGTGAGCGCGCCGCCCTGGGCGTTCAGGAAGAGCTCGGGGCGGTGGCGCCGGTCGAGATAGGGCCGGCCGCGGGCGAGGTAGCGGCGGACGGACTCGACTCCCTCGCGGCCGAGCGGGACGAGCCGCTCCTTGTCCCCCTTGCCGATGCAGCGGACAAGGCGGTTCTCGAGGTCGACCCGGCTGCGATCGAGGCCGACGGCCTCGGAGACCCGCAGGCCGGCGCCGTAGAGAAGCTCGACTAGGGCGCGGTCGCGGAGCGAGCGCGGCGTCGTCCCGTTGGCAGCCTCGATCAGCCGTTCGATGTCGGCCATGGAGAGGGTGCGCGGCAGGCGCGAGCGGCGGCGCGGCAGGTCGAGCTCCGCGGCCGGGTTGTCCTCCCGCATCCCGAGGAGGACGAGGTGCTTGTAGAACGAGCGGGCCGCCGCCGCGCGCCGGGCGATGGAGGCGGGAGCCTGACCGCGGGCGCGGAGGTCGGCGATCCAGCGCTGGAGGTCGTCGCCGCTCGCCTGCGCCGGCGGCTTCCCGAGAAAGATCGCGAGGTCGGCGAGGTCGCGGCGATACGCGTCCACTGTGCGTGGCGCACGACGGGCCGCGAGCAGGGCGAGGAAGCCCTTGACCGCGGGGTCAGGCGCGCGGGTGGGCGCGGTCGTAGACGCGGCGAAGTCGCTTGGCGTCGACATGGCTGTAGACCTGGGTCGTGGACAGTGACGAGTGCCCGAGGAGCTCCTGGATCGTGCGCAGGTCGGCTCCCCCCTCGAGCAGATGGGTGGCGAACGCATGCCGAAGCCTGTGCGGGTTCGGAAGCAGCCGTCGCAGCGTCGAGGTCTCGAGCGGACGGCCGCGCACCGAGAGGAAGACGTGGTCGTCGGCGCCCTTGGCGAGCTCGGGCCGCCCGTCCTGAAGGTAGAGGCGCAGTCGGTAGGCCGCCTCCTCTCCGAGCGGCACCATGCGTTCCTTGTCGCCTTTGCCGCGGACGAGCACGGCTTCCTGTTCGAAGTCGACGGAGGCAAGGGTGAGATCGACGGCCTCCTGTGAGCGCAGGCCGGCCGAGTAGACCAGCTCGAAGAGGGCGCGATTTCGAAGCTCGAGCGGGCCCTCGCCGCCGAGGGCCTCGATCAGCGCGTCGGCCTCCTCCGGCCGCGGAGCATGTGGAAGTCGGCGCCGGCGGCGGCCGGACAGGGGGACATCGGGCACATGCGCCGGGCCGAGCACCGATCGCAGCAGCGATCGCACGGCTGCGAGCTTTCGCGCCAGTGTCTCGGGAGAGATCTTCCGCGGTGTCCGCCCGGGGCGGTCGGCGCCGAGCTCGGCTGCATAGTCCGACAGGACGGCCGCATCGACCTCGTCGAGACCCAACTTGTGCCGGCGCAGCCACGCTGCGAGCTCGTCGAGGTCGGCGCGGTAGGCGCGCCGGGTCGCCTCGGAAAGCGCGGGGCTCTCGAGAAAGCCGTCGATCGCGGCTCGGGTGTCCACGACAGGGGTTTTCGCCTACGGCCGAGAACTCCTTTCAGGAATGGGGCCTCGTTGCCGGGGCGCGCTGGGCGGTGCGAGGCTAGGACGCAGGGAGCGCCGGTATCGATTCCAGATACCGGCGCGACTGAGGACGCCGCATCGCACTGTTCAGCGTGTTCCGGCGGCTCAGGTCTTCATCCTGAATGGAGTTCTAAGCTTCCTGCTCGTGCGGATCAGCTTCGACGTTCAGGACCTGTTGATCGCGAGCTGGGAGACGGAGCGCGAGGCGGTTGCCCGGGTCGCTCCCGGGGGCGCCGAGCCGTCCGCGGTCGGTGGGCGCTACCTCGTCTCCATCGTGTCATTCCGGGTCCGTGGCGGGCGCGTGGGACGTGTGCCGGCCCCTCCCTTCTCCCAACTGAACGTGCGCACGTACGTGACCTGGACGGGCGAGCCCGCGGTTCTCTTTCTCGCGTCCAGGGTGACCCTCGGCGGTCTGGGGGGGATCGTCCTCGGCGCCCCGTACCGGCTCGCCCGCATTCGGCTGAGGCCCGGGGAGGCGCGCGCTCCCGGGCTCGGTCTTTCGCTGCGCTACCGCACCGGAGGGCCCGCCGACCCGGGCGAGCTCGGCCGCCACGAGCTGGGGATCTTCGAGTTGAGCCGCGTTCGCTCGATCCGGATCACCCGGGGGGAAGCCGACTGGCGCTCCGCCCAGCTCGTCGAGCCGGCCCGAGCCGATTTGCTCCTCGCCTACGGCTTCGCAGCGGCCGGAGAGCCGGACCTCCTGTACTCGGCCCGGGCCTCGTTCCAATCTGGATTGCCCGACTAGAGCTCGCGCGGCCGCTCCGGCGGCGCTATGCCCGTCGTCCGCTCTAGCCAGTCCTGCACGCTCTCGTGCGGCTCGGTCCTGACGGACTCACCCTCGATGCGCACGGAGTAGATGTGGCCTTCGGCACAGCGGTAAAGGGTTTCCTCGAACGTCTGGCGACGCCAGAGGAAGCGTGTGCTTCCGGCGTAGACGGGCCCGACGGTGGTCGCCGCAGCGGAGTCGCAGAGCGGGCACGGCTCGCGCGTCACCCGAGCGCCTCTTCGAGCCGCGCGGGTCTGGATCGGTGCGTGTTTGCAGGGAAGATCAAGCCTGTTTCGTGGAAGGTTGCTTACGATAAGGGCTGGTATGGCGATCACCACGACCTCGAGCGGACTCGAAGACCACGGACTCGACCCCGAGCGCGAGGTCTACTGGAACCCGACGACCGCCCTTCTCTACACCCACGCGCTCGCGCGTGAAGAAGCGAAGCTTGCCGAGGGAGGCCCCCTCGTTGTGGACACGGGGCGCCACACCGGCCGCTCGGCCAAGGACAAGTTCTTCGTCCGGGAGCCGGAATCCGAGGACAGGATCGCCTGGGGAGGCGTGAACCAGCCCATCTCGGAGGAGGCCTTCGAGGGCCTACGAGCGAAGGTCGCCGGCTATCTGGACGAGCACGATCTCTACGTTGTCGACGCCTTTGCCGGGGCCGATCCGGCCCATCGCCTCGCCGTGCGGGTCGTGACCGACTCGCCCTGGCACGCGCTCTTCGCCAAGATGCTCTTCATCGATCCGAGCGAGGACGAGCTGCGCGACTTCGCGCCCGACGCGCTTGTCCTGCATGCACCCGCGGTCGAGGCCGACCCGGAGGAGGACGGCACCCGCAGCGAGACCTTCATCGTCCTCCACCCGTCCCGTCGCGAGGTGCTGATCGGCGGAACGGAATACGCGGGCGAGATCAAGAAATCGATCTTCACGGTCATGAACGATCGCCTTCCGCTCGAGGGCGTCTTCCCGATGCACTGCTCGGCGAACGTCGACGATGCGGGTCGCGTCGCAATCTTCTTCGGGCTGTCCGGAACGGGCAAGACAACGCTGTCGGCCGACCCCGAGCGCCGTCTGATCGGCGACGACGAGCACGGCTGGGGCAACTCGGGGGTGTTCAACTTCGAGGGCGGCTGCTACGCGAAGGTGATCCGGCTCTCCGCGGAGGCCGAGCCCGAGATCTACAAGGCGACGCGTTCGTTCGGGACCGTGCTCGAGAACGTGGTCGTGGACGACCGGGGCATCCTTGACCTCGACGACGCCTCGAAGACGGAGAACACGCGCGCCGCCTACAAGCTCGAGCTGATCGAGAACGCGCTCCCCGAGAAGCGCGCCGGGCACCCAAGCGCCGTCGTCTTCCTGACGGCGGACGCGTTCGGCGTCCTGCCGCCGATCGCCCGCCTCACCCGCGACCAGGCGCTTTTCTACTTCCTCACGGGCTTCACGGCGAAGCTTGCCGGCACTGAGATCGGGGTGACGGAGCCGCAGCCGACCTTCTCCTGCGCCTTCGGCGCGCCCTTCCTCCCGCAGCAGCCAACCGTGTACGCGCGGATGCTCGGGCAGAAGCTGGACGAGCACGGCTCCGCCGTCTGGCTCGTCAACACGGGGTGGACCGGTGGGCCGTACGGCGAGGGCGAGCGTATGCCGATCGCCGCGACGAGGGCGCTCCTCAGGGCAGCATTGAACGGCGATCTCGACGAGGCCGAGTACCGCGAGGATCCGATCTTTGGCTTCGACGTGCCGGTCGAGGTCCCCGGGGTCGACTCGACGCTCCTCGATCCACGCTCGACCTGGCGCGACCCCGAGGCCTACGACGAGAAGGGCCGCTACCTCGCGCGGCGGTTCAAGGAGAACTTCGAGAAGTTCCACGCGGACGAGAACATCGTCTCGGCCGGCCCGCGCGTCTGACGCCCTTTCGTAGGCCGATCAGATAGCGTCTTATCAGTGCCTCATCCGGCGACAACTAGGCACTAACAGTGGAAGCGAAGCACGATGTCCTCATCGTGGGCGCCGGTCTCGCCGGCATGCGCGCCGCTATCGAAGCCCACGACGCGGGCGCTGACGTCGCCCTCATCTCCAAGATCCACCCTGTTCGCAGCCATTCGGGCGCCGCCGAGGGCGGCATCAACGCGGCACTCGGGAACGCCTCCGAGGACGACCCCGAAAAGCACGCGTTCGACACGGTCAAGGGCTCGGACTACCTCGGCGACCAGGACGCGATCCAGATTCTCTGCGACGAGGCTCCCGGCGACGTCTACGAGCTCGAGCACTGGGGGGCTGTGTTCTCGCGCACGGAGGACGGCCGGATCGCCCAGCGTCCCTTCGGCGCCGCGGGAGAGCCGCGCACGGCCTACGCCGCGGACATCACGGGCCACGTGCTCGTCCACGTCCTCTACGAGCAGGTGATGAAGCGCGACCTGAACGTGTACGAGGAGTTCTTCGCCTGGCAGCTCGTCGAGAATGAGGGCCGCTGTCAGGGCGTCATCTGCTGGGATCTTCTGAACGGGGGCCTGCTGACGATCGGCGCGAAGACTGTCATCCTCGCCACCGGGGGCGCGGGGCGGCTCTACCAGGGGACGACGAACGCCTACGCCTGCACGGGGGACGGGATGGCGATGGCTCTCCGCCTCGGCGTCCCGCTCAAGGACATGGAGATGATGCAGTTTCACCCGACGACGCTCTCGCCGACCGGAGTCCTGATCACGGAGGGGTGTCGTGGGGAGGGCGCCTATCTGTTGAACTCCGAGGGCGAGCGTTTCCTCAAGCGCTACGCGCCCAATGCGATGGAGCTCGCCAGCCGCGACGTCATCTCGCGCGCGGAGCAGACGGAGATCGACGAGGGGCGCGGCGTGGAGGGGAACGTCCTCCTCGACCTGCGCCACCTCGGCGCCGAGCGCATCCTCGAGCGCCTCCCCGGCACACGCGAGCTGTCCATGGTCTTCGCGGGCATCGACCCGATCCACGATCCCATCCCGGTCCGGCCTGGGGCGCACTACCACATGGGCGGTGTCGAGACCGACCTGGACGGCAAGACGGCGCTCGAGGGCCTCTACGCGGCCGGCGAGTGCGCGTGCGTCTCGGTGCACGGCGCGAACCGGCTGGGAGGCAACGCGCTCATGGAGACGATCACCTACGGGAAGCGCGCCGGAAAGGCGGCGGCCGACTGGGCGCTCTCGAACACGACCGTGACCGTGCCGGAGTCGGCTCAGGCCGACGCCGAGCGGCAGCTACGCGAGCTGCTCGACCGCTCGCAAGGGGAGCGCCCGCACGGGATCCGCGACGAGATGGCCCACACGATGCACGAGAACTTCGGGGTCTTCCGGCGCGAGGAGCTGATGCGCCGGCAGGGCGAGATCATCGCCGACCTCTCCGGCCGCTACGAGCGGGTCGTCGTCGAGGACAAGGGCGACGTCTTCAACTCCGACCTCACCCAGGCGCTCGAGCTCGGCTTCCTCCTCCAGCTCGCCGCCTGTATGGTCGAGGCCGGTCTCGCGCGGAAGGAAAGCCGGGGCGCCCACGCGCGGCCCTACGACTTCCCCGAGCGCGACGACAAGAACTTCCTCCGGCACACGCTCGTGACGTGGAGAGACGACAGGCCCGAGCTCTCGTGGGAGCCGGTGCGCATGACGAAGTGGCAACCTCAGGAAAGGACGTACTGATGAGGGGTCTCCTCGCACTCGTGGCTCTCGTGCTCGCGCTCACCGCGGCTGCCTGCGGCGGTTCGGGCGCCGGCTCCAGTGACTCCTCGAGCGCTTCGTCCACGACGCCTGCCGGCGAGACTTCGTCGTCGGAGTCGGCGCAGTCGCTTGTCGCTGCCGCCGGGGCGAAGACGTCCGAGGCCGAAAGCGCCCGCATCTCGTTCACCGCAACCTTCACGGGCGCGACGAGCGGCTCGATGGACGGCGAGGGCGTCTTCGCCCAGCGCCGCGGCCACCTGACCATGGACATGAGCGCACTCATCGGAACCGCGTCCGGCCCCGGCCAGGCGGAGATCATCTTCGACAAGCTCGTGTACTACATGAAGCTCCCGGCGAGCGCCGGCGCCCCGCTCCCCCCGGGGAAGGAATGGTTCAAGATCGACCTGGCCAAGCTCGGGGAGACGCAGGGCCTCGATCTCGAGCAGCTGACGCAGCTCAACCAGAGCGACCCGAGCCAGGCACTCGACTTCCTGCGCGGTGCGAGCTCCGACTTCCGTGAGGTTGGAACCGAGCAGGTGCGCGGCGAGGACACGACGCATTACGCCGGCACGATCGACCTCGACAAGGTGGCGGCCGACGCGCCGCCGGACGTCGCGGAGCAGTACAGGAAGGTCGCCGAGCTGAGCCCTTCGAAGAAGGTTCCGATGGAGGTCTGGGTCGGCGACGACGGGCTGGTGCGGCGCATTCGCTTCAAGCAGACGCTGCCCGGCGGCTCGACGATGATGATGGACGAGGAGCTCTACGACTACGGGACGAGCGCGGACGTGAGCGCTCCTCCCGAGGACACGGTCGTCGATCTCACTGCGCTCATGGGCCAAAGCTAGGACAGGAGATACGTGGACGTAGCTCTCAAGATCTGGCGGTACGACGCGGCGACGGGCGAGCGGGCGCTCAAGGACTACGAGGTCGAGGCGCCTGAGTGGGCGTGCCTCCTCGACGTGCTCGACATCGTCAAGGACCAGGTCGACGGGTCGCTTGCCTACCGCAAGAGCTGCCGCATGATGATCTGCGGCTCGTGCGGGATGCGGATGGACGGTCGCGCCGTCCTCGCCTGCAAGGAGCGCATGAAGCCGATCGTCGAGAGCGGGCACGTCCCGGTCATCTCGGCGATGGGGAATATGCCGGTGCTCAAGGACCTCGTGGTCGACATGACGCCCTTCTGGGCGAAGATCCGCAACATGAAGCCCTGGCTCGACCCGGGCTATCAGGAGATCCCCGAGAAGGAGTTCCGCGTCTCGCAGGAGCAGATGAACCCGATCCACAAGGAATCGCTCTGCATCATGTGCGGCTGCTGCGTCTCCGAGTGCAACTCGATGGAATCCGACCCGGAGTTCTTCGGGCCGGCCGCGCTCGCCAAGGGCTTCCGGTTCGTGGGCGACCCGCGCGACCGCGCCAAGATCGACCGGCTCGAGGACTACAACGACGAGCACGGGATCTGGGATTGCACGCGGTGCTACTTCTGCAATGAGCGCTGCCCGAAGGGCGTTGACCCACGCGACTCGATCGCCAAGCTTGGAGCCGAGTCGATCGCCGAGGGCATCGACCGCGACATGGGGGCCAAGCACGCGAAGTGGTTCGTCCACTCGGCGAAAACGACGGGGTGGCTCCGCGAGACCGAGCTCGTCCCCAAGACCCAGGGAGTCGTAGAAGCCGTCAAGCAGACGAAGTTCGCCCTCTCGCTCGCGAAGCGCGGCAAGGTGCCGCCGCCGTTCCCACCCCATGTCGCCGCCAACGTGCAGGAGGCCAGGGCGCTCTACGAGATCGTCCGGACGCGGGGGCGCCACGGTGCTGCGGGGATCGTCCAGGGCGAGAAGGCGCTCTCCCGCATCGAGCATCCTCACGACGGGGAGGGCGCATGAGGGTCGCCTACTACAAGGGTTGCCTCGCCTCCCTCTCCGCGAAGGAGCTGGACAGCTCGACGAAGGCTCTCGCGCCCATGCTCGGGATCGAGCTCGAGGAGCTCGATTCGGTCACCTGTTGCGGCGCGGGGGACATCCACGAAGCCGAGCCCGACTACTACCTCCACCTGAACGCGCGGATCCTCGCGTACGCGGAGGAGACCGGGGCCGACACGCTGATGACGATCTGCAACGTCTGCACGCTCAACCTGCGGCAGGCGAACTTCCAGCTCCAGAACGACGACGCGCTCCGCGAGCGGGTGAGCGACAACCTCGAGATCGTCGGCGCGCCGCGCTATTCCGGCGGCGTCGAGGTGAAGCACTTCCTCTGGCTGATCGCGGAGGGGGACGGCTACGAGCGGCTGAAGGAGGTCGCGCACAAGGGCCTCAAGGGCCTCCGTGTCGCACCGTTCTACGGCTGCCAGATCCTCAGGCCCTCCAAGCTGCTCGGGTTCGAGGATCCCGACCGCCCCTGGTCCCTCGAGGCGATCATCGAGGCCTGCGGCGGCGAGCCGATCGACTACCCGGCGAAGATCAAGTGCTGCGGCTTCCCGATCATCCAGGCTCGCGAAGAGCTCGCCCTCAACGAGCTGATCCAGCCGATCGAGCAGGCGCTCGAAGCAGGCGCCGACGCGATGGTGACGCCTTGCCCGCTCTGCCATCTCTCGCTGGACGCCTGGCAGCAGAAGCTCGAGGCCTCGACCGGCAAGAGTTATCAGATGCCGATCCTGCACCTCTCGCAGCTGATCGGCGTCGCGGCCGGGCTCGAGGAGTCGGAGCTCAAGTTCAAGCGCCACGTCGTGCCGGTGACAGCCGTCCTCGAGAAGCTCGAAGCCCCGTAAGGATGATCGGTCGACCACGGAGCTAGAGAACACCGGCCCGGCGTCCCGGGGAAACCGGGCCGGCTAACCCCTCCGAAGAGATAGATGCCGGCCTACGGACGAAACTTGCGCGGACGCCTGAGTAGAGTTGCAGGCGCGGGGGCCGTCGTGGGCGGGACACTGGCGGCCTGGTCGCTCTACGAGGCGCAATGGGTGGAGACCCTGGAGGTCGAGGTCCTCGTTCCGGGCCTCCACGAGGATCTGCGCGGCTTCCGCATCTTGCATCTCTCGGATTTCCACCTCGGCACGATCTCGCTGAATGGGCGGGCGTTGCGCAAGGCGGTGTACTGGGGGCGGGAGCAACGCGCTGATCTCGTGGCCGTCACGGGAGACCTGGTTAGCCGGCGGCGGGGGACACGGCAGCTTCGTCACGCGTTCGCTGCGCTCGCCGTCCAGTACGGCGTGCACGCCGTACTGGGGAACCATGATTTGGGAAAGACTCGTGACCCGCTCAACCAGCCCGGCGATCCAGCGGAGATCGAGAGTGCGGGAACTGCGCTCTACTCGGGCTCGGGCCGGACGCTCGAAGTCGGTGCGGCTCGGCTCCAGGTGGTTGGAGTCGATCCTGTTTCGTTTCACCGCCGTGTCCGGCCGGGTGGTCTTATCGACCCAGAGGCCGACCTCCGGATCCTGCTGTGCCATTTTCCGGACGTGGTGCGCTGGCTCGACCCCGGTGACTTCGACCTGATTCTCGCGGGCCACCTGCACGGGGGGCAGATCTGCATCCCCACCCCGCGGGGGAAGATCCGGCTCGAGCACCTGCGGGCGCGCTACTGGGAGGGGCTTCATCAGACGTCGGCGGGACAGCTGTACGTCTCGCGCGGGCTCGGCACGAGCTTCGTGCCCTTCCGGTTCCTCGCCCGGCCGGAGGTGACGCTTTTACGGCTCGAGCGGGCACACTAGGCTTGCCATGGCCTACAGGCTCCATCCGCTGACCCAGGTCTCGCTCGCCCACGCACCACCGCCGTGCGTCGGGTGCGTCTTCTGGCAGACGGGCGGCAGGCGGCCGGCGGCCAAAGGCAAGTGGGCCGACCGGGTTGAGGACGAGTGGGGGGCGTGGGGGACGCTCTACTACGGAGACGAACGGCTCTTAGGGGCGATGCAGTTCGCGCCGGCCGAGTACTTCCCGTCCCGACGTTCATCCGGTCGATCGATGACGCGGCCGCGCCCGGCCTGTATCTCACGAACTACGAGACGGTCCGCGATGGGAAGCTCGATCCTCGCCTCTTCGACGT
>JBDTRS010000081.1:0-10477 GCA_039931575.1 Gaiellaceae bacterium | reverse complement strand
TTCCTCGGTCGCGGCCGCTTCCGTGTTCGCGGCGACGTCATCGAGGTGCAGCCGGCCCACATGGAGTCGGCCTACCGCATCTCGCTCTTCGGCGACGAGGTCGAGCAGATCACGCACTTCGACCCGCTTTCCGGCGAGATCTACGCCCGGCTCGAGCACCTCGCGATCTTCCCCGCAACGCAGTACGTGACCTCGAGGGAGACCATCGAGCGGGCGGTCCACGAGATCCGGCACGAGCTGGAGGAGCAAGTCAAGCTCTTCGAGTCGCAGGGAAAGCTCCTCGAGGCCCACCGGATCCGGCAGCGAACCGAGTACGACCTCGAGATGATGCAGGAGCTCGGCTACTGCAACGGGATCGAGAACTACTCCCGGATCCTCGACGGCCGCGCCCCGGGGACGCCCCCGCACACGCTCCTCGACTACTTCCGCAACGACTTCGTCGTCATGGCCGACGAATCCCACCAGACGGTCCCGCAGATCGGCGGGATGTACGAGGGGGATCGCTCTCGCAAGGAGACGCTGGTCGACTTCGGCTTCCGGCTCCCGTCTGCGCTCGACAACAGGCCACTCCGCTTCGACGAGTTTCTCGAGCGCGTACCGCAGCTCGTGTTCGTCTCGGCGACTCCGAGCTCGTTCGAGCTTCGCAACTCGACGAACGTCGCGGAGCAGATCATCCGGCCGACCGGTGTCGTCGATCCCGAGGTCGAGCTGCGGCCGACGAAGAACCAGATCGACGACCTCCTGAACGAGATCCGGCGGCGCGAGGAGGCCGGCGAGCGCGTCCTCGTCACGACGCTGACGAAGAAGATGGCGGAGGACTTGACCGACTACCTGCTCGAGTCGGCCGTGAAGGCGCGCTACCTGCACTCCGAGATCGACACGCTCGAGCGCATCCAGATCATTCGCGAGCTCCGCCTCGGGGAGTACGACGTGCTCGTCGGCGTGAACCTCCTGCGCGAGGGGCTCGACCTGCCCGAGGTCTCGCTCGTCGCGATCCTCGACGCGGACAAGGAGGGCTTCCTCCGCGGCCAGACGGCGCTGATCCAGACGATCGGCCGCGCCGCGCGCAACGTCAACGGCAGGGTGATCATGTACGCGGACAAGATGACCGAGGCCATCAAGGGCGCACTCGAGGAGACGAACCGCCGCCGCGAGATCCAGCGCCGCTACAACGAGGAGCACGGCATCACGCCGGAGTCGATCATCAAGGGTGTCTCCGACATCGCCGAGTTTCTCGCCATGGAGTCGCCGACGGTGCCCGGCCGGCGCCGGCGCGGGAAGCGTAAGGTCGAGAGCCTGCAGCCCGACGAGCTCGAGAAGCTCATCGTCTCGCTCGAGGAGGAGATGTACGCCGCGGCGGAGGAGCTTCGCTTCGAGTACGCGGCCAAGCTCCGCGACGAGATCAAGGAGCTCCGGCGCGAGCTCCAGGCAACCGCCGCCGAACCAGCCGCCTAGCCCTCCGCTTCGCGGTGGCCTCCAGCGGGGTCAGGCGCCAAGCGGTGTTCCGCTGGTTTCGGCTTGGGGAACTGGACGCCGCGTTGATTGAACATCGCGAGGCAATGGAGTAAGTTCGATCGCGTTAGCTTTCCCCGGGAGAGGAGTCTCGAGTTGACACGCATTCGTCGAGTCCGCGCGGGCGCAATCATCACGCTCGCCCTGTTCTGCGTCGCAATCGTCGCTGGGAGCGCCACGGGTCACTCCGGGCATGCTCGCAAGAGCAACGTGCGGGCCGACCGCGGGTTGCGGACGGCCGTGGCTGCAGCTTCCAGCGATGCGCGCGTCCTGTTCTTCGCCTCCGACGGCATGCGTCCCGACATGGTCGATCGCTACGCCGCAGCAGGAGCGCTGCCGACCATGAACAGCCTCATGGCCGCAGGGCTCAAGGGCCAGAACGGCCTCCTGCAAGGCTTCCCTCCCAACACCGGAGTCGGCTGGTACACGCTCTCGACGGGAACCTGGCCCAGTGAGCACGGCTCGACGAACAACACCTTCCACCGCACCGGGGAGAGCAACTTCAACAACTCGACGAGCTTCGCGGCGAGCGGCGTGCTGCAGGCGGATCACATCGCGCAGGCGGCCGAGCGGGCCGGGAAGACCGTCGTCTCGATGGAATGGGTGGGCTCCCGCGGCCTCGTTCCGGCGCTTCAGGGGCCGGTCGTCGACTTTCGCGGCTTTTTCGGGAGCCGCGGCATCGTCCTCAACTACGACATCCCCGGGCAGACGGCCAGCGCCTTCGGCGTCCAGTACCAGCAGCGGGCGCTCGCCGACGCGACCGGCTGGACCGGCGTTCCGGCGTCGCATAGCCCGGCGAAAGAGACATTCTTCACGCAGAACGACACGCGGATTCCGGGCGGGGGCGCCTGGGACGTCTATATCTACGACTCGACCGACGACGGCACCACGAACTACGACCGTGCGCTGGTCGTGAACCGCTCGGCCGCGAAGGCTGCCGGACCCGGCTCGCCCACGCTCGCCCAAGGGCAGTGGGCGGATCAAAAGGTGACGCTCGCCTCGGGTCCGCTCGCGGGCAGGACGGCAGGCCTCTACATGAAGCTCGTCGACCTGGAGCCCGACCTATCCAAGTTCCGCCTCTACTTCACCTCGGTCCAGCGGGCGAACGCCTCGTACAACGCGCTTGGAGCGACCGGGTCGGCGGACTTCGAGGAGACGCTGAACCGAGACTTCCCGACCTCCACCGCGGCCGACTTCGCGCCGCTCGAGGCCGGCATCGTCGACGAGGACACCTACATCCAGCAGGGCCTCATGTGGAAGGACGCCCACTGGGCCTACCTCCAGTACATCGTCACGACCCTGGGCGTCAGGCCCGACCTGATGCTGGTCGGCACTCCGGTGACGGATGAGTTCCAGCACCAGTTCATGGGGCTCGTGACGCCGACGGACATGGACGGGAATGCGAATCCCTTCTTCGACGACGTCACGAACGACAACGTGCCCGACGGGCGCATCGCCGTCCGCGAGGGCTACATCCGGTCAGCCTACGAAGAGGCCGACCAGACCCTCGCGCTCGCGCGCTCGCTCCTGGGCGGAAATCCCAACACGTTCGTTAGCTCCGACCACGGCTTCGCGCCGCAGTGGTTGGCCGTCAACGTCAGCAAGGTGCTCGTCGACGCCGGCTTGCAGGAGCGCGAGCAATCCGGGAACTGTCGCAAGGCAGCGAATGATCCGGGCACGACCAATCCGGGTGACACGCTCGCCAAGGAGTGCCACGCGGGCGGCACCTCGCAGATTTACATCAATCTCGCCGGCCGCGACCCCGCGACCGGAAACACCCCGCAGGTCCCGGCGGCGAGCTACGAGGCGGTGCGCGACCAGATCGTCGCCGCGTTCCAGAACCTCGACGACCCGAACATCCCTGGACAGCAGCAGGTCGTCGATCGCGTGATGAAGAAGGAAGAGCTCCGAAACGTCGACGGGAGCGACTCGCTGCACCCGAACCGGAGTGGCGACGTGGTCGTCGTCTTCCGGCCGCCGTACCAGACCGATGCGCAGACGCCTGGCCAGGTGGTCGCGCCGTCGCAGTTCTTCGGCCAGCACGGCTACCTGCCCGATCTCGTCGATCTCGCAGACAACGTGAACATGCACGGCTCGTTCATCGCGGGGGGCCCGGACATCCGGGCTCAGGGCCCGGTGGCGAACGTGCGCGCCATCGACGTGGCTCCGACGATCGCGTTTCTCATGGGCATCCCAGAGCCGCAGAACGCGCGCGGAAAGATCCTGCTCAATCTCCTGCAGGGCACGAGCAATCTGCGCGAGATCGACATCCTTGACATCAGCGACTACCACGGGCAGATCGTCCCGCTCAGCGAGGCGGCCGACTCGTTCGGGCCGACCTTCGCGATCGGTGGGGCAGCCTTCCTGAAGCCGTGGTTCGACGCCTACAGAGCGGAGAACCCCGGCCGGTCGATCACACTGACCGCGGGTGACGCGGTCGGCGCCACGCCGCCGATCTCGGCAGCCTTCGGCGACACGCCCACGATCGAGCTCATGAACAAGATGGGCTTCAACCTCGACGGGCTCGGCAACCACAACTTCGACCGAGGCGAGCAGTACCTACGGAATGTGCTCATCCCGCTGGCGAACTTCAAGTACGTCTCCGCCAACATCCTCAATCGAAGGACCGGCGAGCCGCCGGCCGAGTGGTCGAAGTCGCGTCACTTCGACATCGGCGGCGTCCGCATCGGGATTATCGGCTTCTCCAACGAGGACATTTCCGAGTTGACGAAGCCCGGGTCGCTCGGGCCGTTCGTCGTCACGAACGCGACCGCTGCGGTCAACAAGCGCGCAGCCCAGCTCAACAAACAGAAGGGCATGGGGGCGATCGTCGCCATCGGCCACCACGGTGCGACGGCCGGGACGCTGAACAACCCGTCCGGGCCGCTCATCGACCTGGCCGACAACGTCTCCAACGTCGATGCGGTCATCGGCGACCACACCAACTTCCAGGTGGTGTCGCACCGGCCGAACGGCGTCCTGGTGACGGAGAACCTCAGCAAGGGCGTGCGCTTGACGAGGGTCCGGCTGGTCATCAACGCGGTCACGGGCACCGTCGTCTACAAGACGGCCGACTTCCACAAGCCGTGGAACATCGGCGTCACGCCCGATCCCGAGATCCAGGCGCGGATCAACGAGTTGAACGATCAGCTGCGCCCGGTCATGGGCACGGTCATCGGCAACTCGAACCGCTTCGTGCCGCGATCCGACTCCTGCGGCCGCGTCGACGGGCGTCTCTGCGAGTCGCTCGTAGGCAACATCGTCACCGACGCGATGCGAACGGCATACGCGACGAACTTCGCGGTCACGAACTCGGGCGGGTTGCGTGCCGACCTCACGTGTCCGACGACTGACAACCCGGACGACTTCTGCCCGGCGTACACGCCTCCGCCCTATCCGATCACGCGCGGCCAGGTGCTGGGCGTGCTCCCGTTCGGGAACACCGTCGCGACGGTGGACATCAGCGGCGTCGAGCTGAAGCAGGCTCTCGAGAACGGCGTCTCCTCGATGCCGGCTGCGAACGGGCGCTTCCCGCAGGTGTCTGGACTCTGCTTCACCTACGACATCGTCCAGCCGGTCGGGAGTCGGGTCACGAGCGTCGTTCGCCAGGCTGCGGACGGAACGTGTACAGGCCCGGCGGTGTCCCTCCTAGCCGAGTCGATGTACCTCGTCGCCATCAACGACTTCATGGCCGCCGGCGGCGACGGCTACCCGGACGTGGGCAGCCGCGCGCACAGCCAGAACTTCATGGATCAGGTGACGGCCGACTACATCGCGGCCAACACGCCGCTCAGCCCTGCCATCCAGGGCCGAATCGTCTGCCAGGACTCGAACGGGGCACTTGCCCCGAACTGCCCGCTGATCACGGCTCCCTAGCTGATCTGCAACGGCTCGAGCCGCTCAGCCGATCGTGCTGAGCGGCTCGTGACCGCGCGGGAAGCGCCGGTCGGCGATCTGGGCCCACCGGTGCTCGGACCACGAGTAGGTGAGCGCACGGATCGAGCCGGCGTCGATCTCGAAGAGGTGGAGGCCTCGCGCCTCGCCGCGTCGCTTGGGTCTCGGCTGCCCGAGCCCCGGCGCCGTCACGACCGTCGTCCCTTGGACGTCACCGGCGGTGACCTCGAACTCGCGCCGCTCGGAGATGGCGCTCTGATGGACATGACCCGAGACGATCAGCTCGGCGCCTGCGTCGACGAGCGCGCCGAGAACGGTCGAACGGTTCGCGATCGTCCGCTTCGCCGTCCTCCACGGCGCTCCGAGGAGGTGATGGTGGAGCGCGACCATTCGGAGCGCTCCCGCGGGCGCGTGCGCGAAGGTCTCTGCCACGTGGGCGAGCTGTGCCCGCCGCAGGGCGCCGCCCTGCTGCTTCCACGGCCGCACCGAGTTGAGCCCGCAGACGACCAGGCCCTCGGAGCGGTAGACGGGCTCGGTTTCGGGCCAGACCCGCAGGAACTCGGCAAAGGTCCTCGTGAACCGGGCAGGCGGCCAGCGCGGGATGTCGTGGTTCCCCGGGATGACGAGGAGCGGCGGCCCGAGCGAGCGCAAGAGCGACGCCGCCCGTTCGTGCTGTGCCGTGGTGTTGCGGTGCGTCAGGTCGCCGCTGGCGACGATGAGCTCGGGTGCGGCGTCCGCCACCAGCACCCGCAGGTCTGCCTCCACCTCGGGCTCCTCTCGCGTGCCCGCATGAAGGTCGGACACGTGCAGGACGCGTAAGGGCGCCATCAGGCGGGGACACTATAGTTTGGTCATGGCCGACGAACCCACCGAGATCTTCGACGACATGTACCTGGGCCTTCGGGCCGGCGCCGCGGGACGCAAGCAACGCCGCGGGGAGCCGCTTTCCGTGGAGGAGCAGGAGGTGCTCGGCCGCTGGCAGCGCCTCTCCACCTGGCGCAAGACGCTCGCCGTCGGCGGCTTCGCCGTCGGCACCTTCGGGCTCGGCTTCACGCTTGGCGGCCTCGTTTTCGGCCGCTGGCGCAAAGCGTAGCCCGGCGCCCCCGGAACGACGCTGGCGGCAGGATCCATCGTTCGCGACCCTCTCGTCGTACTAGCTGTACTGCCTCGGGGTCGCTCGCTCGGCTCCTTTGCCAGCCCCGCCCCGGAGACGGCGGTCGCGTGGCGCACTTCCCTAGGGCTCGATCTCCTTGGCGGGGAAGAGCACGGCGGGCACCTCTTCGTCTGCCGGGTTCCGGTGTCGCACGATCACGTCGATGAGCGTCGCCAAGACGGCCGCGAACGGGATGGCGAGGAGTACAGCGAAGCCGCCGAAGAGGATGCCCATCGCTGTCACCGCGATCAGCACCGATAGCGGTGTGAGCCCGACCGCGTGGCCGAGCACGCGTGGGATGACGATGTAGTCCTCGAGGAGTCTCACGCCGAGCACGGCAAGTCCGGCTGCGAGAGCGAGTTGCCAGGTGTCCGTCAGGCCGACTCCGACAGCGACGGCGCCGGCCGCGATCGGTCCGATCACCGGGACGATCTCGACGAGGCCCGCGAAGATCCCGATCAGGAGCCAGAAGGGCAGACCGATGAGATAGAAGATCAGCGAGAGGACCGAGGCCACGAACGTGATCAACAGGAGCTGTCCGCGTACGTAGGCGCCAAGCTTCATGTCGATGAGGTTCCAGGTGTCGCGGACGACGCGCCTCTTGCTCCGCCGCAACACGGACAGCACCAGCATCTCCGCGCGCTCGCGTTCGAAGATCCAGTACGCGGCGCACGCGAGCGTGAAGAAGATGGCCAGCAGCACCTCGAAGGCGGTGAAGGTGAGCGAGATCGCCGGGTCGAGGAGGTCCCTGCTCGACGGCAGCTCGTCGAGGCCGTCCTGGATGCGCTTGAGGATCTCGTGCTTGAAGCCGGTCGACTGCTTCGTCTCGCGCTGGAGCTCGGTGCTCGAGGTCGGGATCCCTCCCAGCGCCTTGTCCACCTGGTCGATGGCGCGCGGGACGATTGCCCAGAGAAGCACGGCGATCACGCCGGCGAGCACCGCGTAGTGCGCCAGGATCCCGAGACCGCGGGGAACGCGGTAGCGCGCGAGCCATTCGACGCTCGGGCGCATCGCGGCCGAGATGATCAACGCCAGGAAGAACAGCGCGATGACGAGGCGGAGCTTCCAGAGGGCGAGGGCGAGCGCGACGACCGCGACCACGATCAGGGTCGCGACGAGGGCCTTGCGTGCCGTTTCTTGCATGAGCCTGTGTTCCCCAGATTAGTCCGGTGGTGAACGAGGACTTCCACGCGCCCGCGGAGAATTCCTGCGCATGCGCGGATACCTCGAGCCGGGGGAGAAGGTTCGTTTCGAGGCGCGCCCGCACACCGCGGCCCTCGTGCGGCCGCTCGGGCGGTCGGTGATCCTCGCCCTCGCGGGCGGAGTCCTGGTCGGCCTCTCGCCCGCGGCGCTCGGGGCCGTCGGTGCCCTGCTGCTCGGAGTCGGAGCCCTGCTGGCCCTTGGGGCCGTCTGGCGCTGGGATCGCACCTCGCTCGTCGTCACGAACGACAAGCTCTTCGTGGTGTACGGGATTGCCCAGCGGCGCGCGGCGGCCGTTCGGCTGGCGAAGGTCGGGCCGGTCGAGGTCGAGCAAGGGCCTCTCGGGCGCATGCTCGGCTACGGCACCGTGATCGCGGGCGATCTCGAGATTCCGTACGTTCCGGACCCTCGCCGGGTCTGCCGCCTCGCCGGGTAGGGGTACGCTTGTGGCGCGATGCGCCCGTTCGTCACCTGGCTCGTCGTCGGCGCCCTCGTCGTCATAGGCCTCTTCGCAGCCCGTGACGCACTCAGACAGGACGAGGCGGCGCCTGCGGTGCAGGCTGCCCGACTGGACAAGCGTCCTCACACGCCGCCGTCGAGCGATCCGCCGAGGATCGCCGGCCGCCGCGGGCTGGTGCGCGAGCTCCGAGATCTCGGGGCGAACGGCTTCCTCTACGTCGTCGACCCTGGGTGCAGGCGTTTCATCCTTCGGCTCCCGCACCTGCGCTGGACGGCGAGCGCTCTCCCGGCCGGCGACTGTGGAACCGGGCAGGCTCCAGCGCTTGACCTGCGCTTCGGCCTGAGTGCCGTGCAGGAAGCTGCAGAGACGATCGAGGTGGGACTCGAGGCCTGGCGCTTCAGCTTTCGCGGAACCGCGCCGGCGTTCAAGCCAGGGGGGACGCTGACCTTCGTCCGGGACGGGACGCTCTACGAATGGAGCGTCCGTTGTCCTGCGGGCGCGGCCACTGTGACGTTTCGCGGACTCAGGACCTTGAGCCGCTGTCGGCGCCCGGTCGAAGGGGCGCCCAGGAACATCCAGGAAGTCGTCTGGCTGACGGACCGCGACTACGCTGCGATCGCCGGCCCCGAACGGGGCGCTTCCCTCCTGGTCGTCCGCCGGCGCAGCGAGACGTCGCTCTTCCATGCGATCGGGATCCGCGTCGGTGCGCTCCAGGCGAGCCCGGGCGGCCGCTACCTCGCCGCGCGCGTGGACGGGACGCTGGCCTACTTCCGCACTGATCGCCCCGGCGCGCGGGCGGTCGCGGAGAACGGAGCGCTCGCACTCTCGCTCGCCTGGTCCCCGGACGACCGCTACGCCGCGGTCGCGACCGAAAGCGGGATCCGGATCACCACCGCCGACACCTTGCGCCAGGGGGTCGATCTGCTTGTCTCGGCGGCAGCTCTCAGCTGGCGTTAGGCGAACGCATGTTCGTCCGAGGCCCAGGGCTACACTGGAGTTGATGGTGGACCAGCTCATCGTTCACGGCGCGCGGGAGCACAACCTCAAGGACGTCACCGTCCGGCTTCCACGGAACGCGCTCATCTGCGTGACCGGGCTCTCCGGCTCCGGCAAGTCCTCGCTTGCCTTCGACACGATCTACGCAGAGGGGCAGCGGCGCTACGTCGAGTCGCTCTCGGCCTACGCGCGTCAGTTCCTGCAGATGATGGAGAAGCCCGACGTGGACTCCATCGACGGCCTTTCCCCGGCCATCTCGATCGACCAGAAGACGACCTCGCGGAACCCGCGCTCGACCGTGGGCACCGTCACCGAGATCTACGACTACCTTCGCCTCCTCTACGCGCGCGTGGGACGGCCGCACTGCCCGATCTGCGGGCGACCGATCGCCGGGCAGAGCATCGAGGCGATCGTCGACCAGGTTCTCCGCCTGCCCGAAGGCACGAAGTTCACCGTCAACGCGCCGGTCGTGCGAGACCGCAAGGGCGAGTTCAAGGATCTCCTCGAGCAGCTGCGCGGCGAGGGCTTCACGCGCGTGAAGGTGGATGGCGAGCAGCGGCTTCTCGACGACGAGATCGAGCTCGACAAGAAGTTCAAGCACACGATCGAGGTGATCGTCGACCGCCTGGCGATGAAGGCCGACCTCCGGCACCGCCTCACCGACTCGATCGAGACGGCGCTCGCCCTGGCCGAGGGCCTCGTGACCGTCGACCAGGTCGACGGGGAGGAGATGACTTTCTCCGAGCGGTTCGCCTGCCCCGAGCACGGGGTCGGGCTGCCCGAGCTCCAGCCGCGCATCTTCAGCTTCAACTCACCGCACGGCGCGTGTCCGCGCTGCACCGGGCTCGGTGCGCAACAGGAGATCGACCCAGATCTCCTCGTGCCCGATCCGGAGCTCTCGATCGCCGAGGGTGCGCTCGTTCCCTGGTCGGTCGGGAACTCGACCTACTACGAGTCCGTCATCCAGGCGATCGCCGATCGCTACGAGATCGACATCGACGCGCCGTGGCGCGACCTCACGGAGGAGCAGCAGAACCTCTTCCTGTACGGGACCGACGGCGACAAGGTCTACGTCACCTACCGGAACCGTATGGGCCGCAGGCGCGCCTACATGCTCGCCTTCGAGGGCATCGTCACGAGCCTCGAGCGCCGCTACCGGGAGACCGACTCGGCCGGTCAGCGGGAGCGGATCGAGGAGTACATGAGCTTCCGCCCCTGCCCGGTCTGCAAGGGCGCGCGGCTCAAGCCGGAGGTGCTCGCGG
>JBDTRS010000080.1:0-10656 GCA_039931575.1 Gaiellaceae bacterium | reverse complement strand
GACGGTGCTTCGGTGCATCGCCGGGACCCTCCTGCCGAGCGAGGGGACGGTGACTGTCTGCGGGCACGAGGCGGGCTCTCTGGATGCCCGCGCGCTCGTGGGGGCGTCGCTCTCGCAGGAGCGGTCCTTCGACATGCGGCTGACGGGACACGCGAACCTCCTCTTCTTTGCGCGCCTGCGCTTCGGGAGTGAGCGCACGGCTGCGCGCAGGGTGCAGGAGGTCGAGGACGAGCTCGAGCTCGAGACGGTCGCGGCTGAGCGGGTCAACCGGGCCTCCTCGGGGATGGTCCAGCAGATCGCTCTCGCCCGCGCCCTCCTCGGCGACCCGCCGCTCGTCCTCCTCGACGAGCCCACTCGCTCGCTCGACGCAGAGGCCCGCGAGCGACTCTGGCAGGCCCTCGAGCGCCGGCCGGGCACGAGCGTCGTCATGGCAACCCACCTGGACGAGGACGTCAAGCGCTGTGGCCACCGCGTCGACTTTCCCACTTAATCTGAGTCCTCCGCGTCTGAACCGCGTGCTGACCCTCGTGCGCCGCGAGTACGCGAGCAGGCGCACGTACCGGCTCGCCTTCCTCCTCGACATCTTGTTCGGGGTCGCGAACCTCCTCGTCTTCTACTTCATCTCGCGCACGCTCGACGTCGGCGCCGATGTCGACCTCGGCGCGCCGTCCTACTTCGCGTTCGCCCTCGTCGGCATTGCGATCACGAACGTCATCGGCGCCGCCAGCACGGGCCTTGCCTACCGCGTGCGAGAGGAGCAGTACACCGGCACCCTCGAAGCCCTCATGGTGCAACCCGTCACGCTCACCGAGCTCTCGGCCGGGCTCGCCGGCTATCCGTTCCTCTTCTCGATGGCCAGGGCGGCCATCTACATCCTCGTCGGCGGAAGTCTGCTCGGCGTCGACTTCGGGGCGACCGACTGGCTCGGCTTCGTCGTCATGCTGCTCGTTTCGGCACTCGCCTTCGGCAGCCTCGGCATCATCCTGGGAGGCGTGATGCTCGTCGTCAAGAAAGGGGAGGCGCTCGTCGGACTCTTCACATACTCGCTCGGAATCCTCGGCGGCGCGTTCTTTCCGATCGCGACGCTGCCCTCATGGATCGAGCCGGTCGCGCGTGTGGTGCCGACACGGTTCGCGTTTCAGGGCCTCCGCAGCGCGATCTTCGAAGGCGGGGGTTGGGCAGAGGATGCGCTCATTCTGCTCGTGACCGGCGTCGTCGCCCTTCCGATCGCCAACTACCTGTTTGCAAAGGCCGTCGACCACACCCGGCGCGCCGGGACCTTGACCCACTACTGATGCAGGACCGGCTTCGCACTCCAGCTCTCGTCGGCGTCACGCTGGCACTCGACGCAGTCGCCGTCGAGGTCGTGTCCGCGTTCGAGGCCGACGGTGTGCCGTACCTCCTCTTGAAAGGCCCGGCGATCGGGCGCTGGCTCTACGACGCGCCGGGTGAGCGCTCCTATGACGACATCGACGTCCTCGTCCGGGAGTCCGATCTCGTCGCCGCCGAGGAGACGGTCACGCGGCTGGGGTTTCGCTTCGTGCACGACGACTGGCACGGGCGCGTCTGGCTTCGAGGCCCGGTCAATCTCGACCTCCACAGGCGGGTGCCGGGGATCGGGGCCGATCCGACCCTGGTCTTCGACCGCCTGAACGACGACGCTGAGCCGCTCCAGCTCGGCCGCGGAACCGTCCGCGTGCCCAGTGCCGAGGCCCGAGCCCTCCACCTGGGGCTCCATGCGGCCCAACACGGGCCAGGGCTCACGCACCCGCTCGAGGATCTCCGCCGCGGACTCGAACGCCTCCCCGACTCCGTCTGGTCGGGCGCTTCTGACCTGGGGAGCGAGTTCGGCGTGCAGCCGGTCTTCGCGTCGGGCCTCGATCTCCTGCCCGCCGGCCGAGACCTCTGCAAGCGGCTCGGGCTCGAACCTGGAATGCGGATCGAGAACCCGGGTATCACCGCAGGGCTGCGCCGCTTTGCGGCGACCCCTGGCTTCGCTCAGAAAGCCGGTCTCGTGGTGCGAGAGGTCTTCCCGACGCGCGACTATCTGCGCGCCCACATTCCCCTCGCCCGGCGCGGGCGGCTCGGCGTTGCGCTAGCGCGAGCGTGGCGGCCGGTCTCCCTCCTCCTCCGCCTTGGCCCGGCTCTCGTCGCCGTCGCCCGCTCCCGCGGCCGCCGGCTCGACTGAGGCCAGCTCCTCCCGCCGGCCGCCGCTGTCGAAGGCGACGATCGGGACGAGGTCGGCAAGCGACTCGGGCGAGTCGTGCACGGGGATCCCGTCGATCGTGAGCCAGGCGTGGCCCGGGGGGCCGTCTGCCTCGCTGCCGCGGACTCCCAGCACGAGGCGGTACTGGCCGCCGTCGGCGGGGAGGTAACGGTAGGTGAGGACGCTCTTCTCCAGGCAGTTGTCTCGAAAGCCGGGGATCCGGTAGACCCAGCGTGCAAGCGCGATCACCGTCTGGGCGCTCGGCTCGGCGTCAGGCCGCGTGTGGGGCAGCGCTGCTTCGACGAGGCGCGGGAGGGGAAGGCGCCGCTTGAGCAGCGGAAGCGCGGCCGCCCAGCCGAGCATGCGAACGAAGAGCACGGCGTCGGCCGGTGAGCGGACGACGTTTCGGAAGCGCGCGGCGCGGCGACCGCCGATCATGCCGCCCCGGGGCGCTCCAGCACCACGCGCTCGATCTCGTCGAGGAGAGCGGGGAGCTGGTCGAGGTCGTGCGGGACACGGATCCGGTACACAGGGACGCTGCCTGCGACGTCGAGGTAGGCGCGCACCATGCGCGCCTTCCGCTTCTCGTCGCGCAAGGACACCCAGTAGGCGTGGGGAAGGAGGCTCGGGACGGCATCTCCGGGAGAAACGCGCTCGACCACGCGCTCTTTCTCGCCCTCTTCCGCCCGGGTGAGGACGGAGAGCGCCTTCAGCGGGAGGGCTTCCCGGCCAACAGAGACCGAGCCGTTCGCGGCCGGAGATCCTTCCACCGGGAGAGGATCGACCCTGAAGTAGTCCCGCGAGGCTGGCCGTAGCCGGATCGCGAAGGGAAGGGCGAGCGTTCGGGCTTCCCCGGCGGTCGTCTCGAAGAGAAGAGCGTCATCGGCCCAGGGCCGGTAGCCGCGCCCGGCAAGCGCGAAGGCGAGCGTGGACTTTCCGGTCTTCGAGTAGGCGCAGAAGCCGACGACCCCGCCCTCGGTGACGACCGCGCTGGCGTGCAGCACCTCGTGCCCGAAGAACTGGAGCGCTTGCGGCAACACGGTGCGCCGGTAGGCGTCGAGGACCAGGCTCTGCGGAGCCGCGTCCTCCGGAACGGCAAGCACGTCGCCCTCGGGCGAGACCCGGTACGAGCCGATCCCCGGTAGCTGAACCCAGTAGGCGGAGTCGGCGGGGTAGAAGTAGGCAGCGGGTGTCCCATCCGGTCCATCCCAGATCTGGGTGTCCGGGCTCTGCGGATCGGGCGCCGGGACAGGCACGCGACCCGACGCGAACGTCAACGTCAGGGTGGCTGTCATGGCGCGTTAAGACAAGGGCTAGGCCCGGCTCGAGGCTTCTGCCCCGAGCCGGCGCTAGCGACTATTCCTGACCCGGCGGCTTGTAGCAGGGCTCGCCTGGATCACTAGGCGAGGGCACCGTCTTGCCCGGCGGGTGGTTGCTGCAGTCGGTGTCGTTGACACCGCCGAGCACCACGTCCTCGACCTGTCCTACAAGGCGCAGCTCCATTGGCTCCCAGGAAGAAGCAGTCCCGTTGAGGCTCATTGCTTTCACCTCCTTCTCCTCCCGGTCGACTTTCACCCTCACAGCACCTGCTTGTACTTCTAAATCCACTGCCGCAACCATGATTCGACGTTCAGCACCGTCCAGATTCCGTGAGCCGCAATCGATTGCTCGAGAATCCGCTGGCCGTCGCCGCCCGCTGGGCGCTTGATGATTCCTAGTTTCCTCTCCACGTCCGATTGTAAAACCTTTTCGTCGACGACGCCAGCCCCTGCGAGCGCGGAGACCCCGCCCATTTCTTTCCACACTGCAGGGATTTGCTCGACCATGAGACGGGTCGAGAGCGTGGTGGAGAGGATCTTGCGCTGCTTGTCGAACCCTGCCTCCGGGAAGCGGGCTGCCAGTTTCGCGCGTACGAGGCCCTTCGACCAGTAACCCTGATTCATGAGGTGGGGCGGCACGCGCGCAAGGAACGCGTCCAGATCAGCGTCCCAGAAGGGCATGTAGGTTTCGGTGCCGAGGCGGCGGCCGCGCTCGAAGGCCTCCTCGCGCTCCATCGCTCCGATCGCGTTGTCGAGGTATGGAAGGTAGTCCCCGGCGAAGACGACGCCCGGGGTCTCGATCAGACTGAGGGCACCGGCGCGCTCGTCGACGGCGGCGCTCAACTTCGGGTCAGGCGCGATCCAGGCCGGCCGGATCTTCTGGAAGCGGCGGCGCTTCCACGCCGAGCCGGTCTGCGGGGCCACGGTCTCGAATCCCTTCACGGCGAAGCCTCGCAGGGTGTGGTGGAGGCCGTACTTCCAGAGAAGGTTCTTCATGAGCGGCCTCGGCCGAAGGTTGTAGGACTGAAGATAGGTGCGGTAGAGGTGGTGCATCTCGCGCACGTGCAGGCGCCGCAGGCGCGAAAAGCCCCACTGCGGGCTGACCTGGAGCCACTCGTCGCCGCCCGCACCCGTCAGGATCCGCCGCGTCCCGTTTTCCCGGGCGCGGAGCGCGAGGTGGGTGTAAAGGGGCTGCCAGAGGTTCACGAGCGGCATCGGCCAGGTTCCGCTCGTTCGAACGGCGCTCATGACGAGGCTCTCCGACCCCGCCGCCTCGTCGTAGGGGATCAGCTCCTGCGCGAGCCCGAGCGTCCCGGCAACGGTTTTCTGCACCTCGGTCTCGTCGAACTCCGGAAAGATCAGCGAGAGGGCGAGCGGGAGCGGCTTGCCCTCGCGCGCGAGGAGATCCGTCGCATAGGTGGCGACCGTGACCGAATCGAGGCCTCCGCTCAGGAAGATCGAGGTCGCGCCCGGGTCGACGGCGCGGCGGACCGCCTGCTCCATCAGGCCTTCGAAGAGCGGCAGCTCCTCCTCGCGCGCCCACTGCGTGTCCTCGTTCGGGTCGACCGGGAACCAGTAGCGCGACGCGCTCAGCTTCCGGCCGGCGAGCCGGTAGGCCCACCCGGCGCGAACGCGGCGCACCGCCTCGAACCCGGTCTCGTCGATGCTCCGCGTGCGATGCATGAGGAGCTCGGCCACGAGGGCTCGGTGGATGCCGTCCGGCACCTCCGGCTGTCCCACGAGACTCGTGATCGATTCCGACAGAAAGACGGAGCCGCCCACCTCGGCGTAGAAGAACGGGTGGTGCCCGAGCTGGTCGCGCGCGAAGAGCAGCGTGCTCGAGCGGCTGTCGTGGACGGCGAGGGCGAAGGCGCCGCGAATCCGCTTGAGGGCGTCGTCGCCGAGCTCCTTGAACGTCGCGAGCACGAGGTCCGCGTCGGTGTCCCGAGCCGCCCCGGCCGCCAGTTTCTCGCGGTCGAAGAGCTCACCGGCGAAGACGACGGTCAGCGGCCCGTCGCTCGCGATCGCCGCGGTGGTCACGCCCGCGGCTCCGGCGAGCTCGAGTCCCGGCGGGCGGCCGGCGCCCGAGCGATAGACGGCGAGAAAGGAGGGCGACGCGGACGAGGACAGCGCCTCGACGCTGTCCCGAAGGTCGATCGCCGTCATGTGCGCTGAATCAGTTCCTTGGCGAGCAGCTCGTCGAGGCGGACGTCGAGCTCGCCGCCGACCGCGGAGGGCTCCGCGGAGAACTCGTCGGTGAGCTTGGCCTCGATCGAGGCGCGGTCGTCGCCCTCGGCCAGGAGCTCCCAGGCGCGCGCAGCGGTCTTGTTCAGCGTGTAGATCTCGTTGGTGCGCAGGTTCACGAGCACGACCTCGTCCTGGACGCGTTGCGCGACGACATCGGGGTTGGGCTGGAAGGCGAGGTCGGTCAAGGGTCTCCTCATGTTGGGTACGACCCTGCGCGTTGTCAATCTGAGCCGGCCAGGAACCAGCTCGCGATCGTGTAGCGCTCTCCATGGGTGACGGGCGTGACGCCGTGAATGAGATGGGACGGGAAGGCGACGAGAGCGCCGGCCTGGCCGACGAGCGGCAGGCCGATTCCCTCGCCCTTGGGATCGTCCTGGAGCAGACCGTAGAAGGAGAGCGAGCCGCCACCGTAGGCGCCCGGCTCCGGTTCGGTCGCGGCGTCGTTCAGGAAGACGACCGCGGACACGCGACGGCCGCTCGCCTCGTCGGCGTCCTTGTCGCTCGAGTCCCGGTGCGGCCGGAAGAAGTCCCCCTCCCGGTAGACGAGAAACTGCGGCTTCTCGCACTCCTCGAGCGGCAGTTCGAAATGCGCTGTGAGCGTCTCCCGGAGCAAGTTCAGCCTCTCCCGCACGAACCCCGAGGTTTCCGGGTCGACCTTCGCGACCCGAGTCTTGCGGTGCGACCGGTCGACTTCGAGCTTCCCTTCGTCCTCGACGGTCGCCTCGACGAGCGCGGCCGCTTGCACTGCGTCCCGGAGGCGGGCGCAGGCGTCTGCGTCCAGGAAATCCGGCGCGACGTAGAGGCCGAAGCGGGCGAAGAAGCTCGGATCCACGTGCCTAGACCTCCAGGATGAGGCCGTCGGTGGCGAGGCGGGCGCCGTTCGGGAGCGGGAGCTCGACCGGGCGGTGAGTGAGGAGCAGAGGGCCGTCCGCAGCCGCCTCCGCCTCCTCCGCCGCGAGGTGTCCGCGCGGGTGGCCGTCCTTGTCTGGGCGCTCGAGGGTCGCCTCGCAGACGAACAGGTCGGCGCCGCGGGCGAGCTCCGTCAGCTCGTCGGAGGGCGCGCAGTCCCCCGAGTAGGCGAGGAGCTTGCCGGCCTCGCGGACGCGGAAGCCGTAGGCCTCGATCGTGTAGTGGGGAAGGCGGCGCGCCTCGACCTCGAACCCACCCGCCTGGAACGGCATCTCCCCGGCGAACTCGTGCAACTCGAAGGCGTCGGCGAACATGCCCGGGTTGCCCCAGGTGGCCGCGAACGTCTCGAGCTGCTCCAGCCCGTCGGGCGGGAGCCAGACCGAACAGGGGATGTGCTCCTCCACCGGTCCGTAGGCGTTGAGCCAGGCCCAGGCGACGAGGTCGCCCCAGTGGTCGAGGTGGAAATGGGTGATCGCCACGGCGTCGATTCGCTCGCGCCCGTTGGCGCGCAGCCGCCCGAGCACGCCCGGCCCGCAGTCGAGCAAGAGCCTCCGGTGGGGCACGGCAGCCGTCTCGAGCAGGTAACCCGACTGGGCGCTGCCCGGGTTCGGCCAGGCCGGCGAGGAGCCGATGACGGTCAGCCGCACCTTCATATACTGACCCACGTGGCAAGGAAGATCCGCGTCGTCATCGCAAAGGCAGGGCTCGACGGTCACGACAGGGGCGCAAAGATCATCGCCCGTGCGCTCCGAGACGCGGGCATGGAGGTCATCTACACCGGCCTCCACCAGACGCCCGAGCAGATCGTGGAGACCGCAATCCAGGAGGACGCTGACGCCGTAGGCATCTCCATCCTCTCCGGTGCCCACATGACGCTCGTGCCGCGGATCCTCTCCGGGTTCGAGGAGAACGGCGTCGACGACGTCTTGGTTCTCGTCGGCGGGACGATCCCGAAGCCGGACGTCGAGGAGCTCAAGCGCCAGGGCGTGGCGGAGATCTTCACGCCCGGGGCGCCGCTCGCAGAGATCGTCGACTTCCTGCGCGAACGGGTTCCAGCGGCGAAATGAGCGTCGACGTCGAACGCGACGGCGGCGTCGCCGTCGTCACCATCAACCGCCAAGACGCTGCGAACGCCCTCGACGTCGAGCACGCCGAGGCCCTTCGGGACGCACTCGACGAGCTCGGTGAGGACGAGAGCGCCCGCGTCGTCCTCCTCACAGGCGCGGGGGACACGGCCTTCGTCGCAGGTGCGGACATCAAGTACATGCAGTCGCTCGGCGTCCTTGAAGCGCGGGGCTGGGGAGAGCTCGGCCAAGAGTGCGCAAACCTGCTCGAGACGATGCCGAAGCCGACGATCGCCGCGATCAACGGCTTCGCTCTCGGCGGCGGGTGTGAGCTCGCGCTCGCGTGCGACCTCAGGCTCGCGTCCTCGAGCGCGCGACTCGGCCAGCCCGAGGTCAACCTCGGGATCATCCCGGGGTGGGGCGGCAGCCAGCGCCTGCCGCGAATCGTCGGCCTCGGCTTCGCCAAGGAGCTCGTCTTCACAGGGCGCGCCGTGAGCGCGAAGGAGGCGCACGAGTGGGGCCTCGTGAACCAGATCTACGAGCCCGGCGAGCTCATGAGCGAGGCGCTGAAGCTCGCGCACGAGCTCGCGAAGAAGAGCCCACTCGCCCTCGCCTACGCAAAGGAGGCGACGAACCTCTACCTCACGGGCGAGGCGAGCGCGCACATGGAGACCGAGCTGCGCCTGTTCGCCATGCTCTTCTCCTCGGAGGACCAGAAGGAAGGCATGGCGGCCTTCGTCGAGAAGCGCGATCCGGAGTTCCAGGGCAGATAGACCTTGGTACCCTCGATCGTGAGATGGAGGACACGCTCACGATCGCAGGCCGCGAGTTCGGCTCGCGGCTGCTCCTCGGGACGGGCAAGTACTCGAGCTTCGAGACGATGCGCGACGCCGTCGTCGCGTCCGGGGCGGAGATCGTCACCGTCGCCGTCCGCCGGATCGACTTCGACGAGGAGGGCGAGGACATCACCTCGTTCCTGCCGGAGAACGTGCTCCTTCTTCCGAACACATCTGGTTGCGAGACCGCCGACGAGGCGCTGCGAACGGCGCGCCTCGCGCGGGCTGGAGGGCTGCCCGACTGGGTCAAGCTCGAGGTGATCCCGGACCCCCGCTACCTGCTTCCCGACCCGGTCGAGACGCTTCGCGCCGCCGCGGCTCTGGTCGAGGACGGCTTCACCGTCCTCCCGTACATCCTCCCGGATCCCGTGCTCGCGAAGAAGCTCGAGGAGGTCGGCTGCGCGACGGTGATGCCGCTCGCAGCGCCGATCGGCAGCGGTCGCGGGCTCAAGCTCCGCGACGCGATCCGGATCGTCATCGAGCAGGCCGAGGTGCCCGTCGTCGTGGACGCGGGGCTCGGGGCCCCGTCCCACGCGGCCGAGGCGATGGAGATGGGCGCGGATGCCGTGCTCGTCAACACGGCGATCGCGCGAGCCGACGAGCCCGTCGCAATGGCGCGCGCCTTTCGCCTAGCCGTCGAGGCCGGCCGGACGGCTTTCCACGCCGGTGTCATGGACGAGCAGGCGGTGGCGGAGCCCTCGAGTCCGGTCGGAGGAACGGTCTGACCGTTCTGGTGAACGGGCGCGAGCACGACCTCGCCGCCGGGGAGACCGTCGCGTCGCTCCTCGAGCGCCTCGGGCTCGGGGCGGGCTATGCGCTCGTCGAGCGAAACGGCGAGCCCGTCGAGCGCGGGCGCTACGCGGAGGTCGAGCTTGCGGACGCGGACCGACTCGTCGTCGCTCGTCCCGTTGCGGGCGGATAAGCGCCGCCTCTATCTCGTCACGCCGGTCAGGCCGCGCTTCGCGGACTTTCTCGAGGCGGCGATCCGGGGAGGGGTGGACGTCGTGCAGGTGCGGGAGCGCTCGCTCGCTGACGGCGCTCTGCTCGACGCTCTCGGCGAGGCGCGGGAGGTGACCGCGCGCCACGAGGTCCCGCTGGGTGTCAACGACCGGCCCGACCTGGCTCTTCTCGCGGACGCCGACTTCGTCCACGTCGGCCAGGACGACATCCCCGTTTCGGAGGCGCGCAGCTTCCGCTTGCCCGTCGGGCTCTCCACCCATGCGCCGGCGGAGATCGACGCCGCCAGGGCCGACTACATCGCGGTCGGGCCCGTCTTCGAGACCCCGACGAAAGAAGGACGCCCCGCGGTGGGGCTGGAGCTCGTCCGCTACGCCGCCGCCAACGCGCGGCTGCCCTGGTTCCCGATTGGGGGCATCGACGCTTCGAACGTCCATGAGGTCGTAGCGGCAGGCGCGACGCGCATTGCGGTCGTGCGCGCGATCGTCGAGGCACCTGACCCCGAGCGGGCTGCGGGGGAGTTGCGCTCGGCCCTCAGCTGAGGCCGAAGACGATGCGTGCGGCCGAAAGCACCCCCGGTCCGGCCTTCTGAGCCTGCCACCCGGGGGCGAAGCTCGTCGTCCACACCCGCACGACCTCTCCGACCTTTGCCGTCGAGAGCGCCACAGTGGTCACTGCCCCGGTCGAGGTCTTGCGCTCGATCGTCGCCTCGGGCGGGACCGCGAGCGTGACGTTCCTCGTCAGGAGGTAGCTGAGCCCCATGGGCGAGACGGCGATGCGCCTCGTCCTGACGGTGACGCTGGAATCCCCGGTCTTCACGACCTTCGCCTTCTTGAGCGTCAGCGTGACCGGGCCCTCGCCGAGCGGCGGCCGGGGGAAGAGGAGCTGCACGGAGCGGCGGAGGAAGCGGTACGGGTCGATCGCGACGCCGCTCGCGCGCCGGATCTCGAAGTGGAGGTGCGGCTGGATCCCGTCCGCGTCGCCGGAATCTCCGACGAAGCCGACGAGCTGACCGCGCTTCACGGTGTCGCCCGTTCTGAGGCCGGGGGCATACGCGCCCTCGGCACAGCCCGCCTTGTTGTCGTTCGTCGGCCCGATGTCGTTGTTCAGGTGGATGT
>JBDTRS010000079.1:0-10977 GCA_039931575.1 Gaiellaceae bacterium | reverse complement strand
CCCGAGCTGGAGCAGATCACCGGCTCTCCCACTCCGGGGGTCGACGCGCACCTGTCGGATGCGGACGGCCATCTCACGGTCCAGCTCGAGCGCATCGGCGACGTGCACGCCTGGCTCCTCGAGCACTTCTAGCAGCGACGCGCTGGTCGGCGCGGCTCTCGCCGGGCGAAGCCCGGCTTCTCGCCGTCGCCTGACGCCGCTGGCGGCAGGATGCCGCGCTCGCGGCGCTTGTCCGCACCACACGTGCTGTCCCGCGCGCCGCTCGCTTGCCTCCTTTGCCAGCGGCGCCCCAGCGCCCCGCTAGATCGCGTCGCGCTGGTCGGCGCGGCTCTCGCCGACGCCCCAGCGCCCCGCTAGCTAGAGCGCTAGCAGCAGGTGTAGGCGCCCGGCGGCGCGTCTCCCTCGACCCGGTCGGGCAACGCGGCCGCCTCGAGCGCCGCTCCGTGCATGATGTCGTGCTCGCTGACCTCGAGCTCGGCGAGCCCAAAGTGCGTGAGCGTCTCGCGGACGACGACGGCGCCGGCGGCTATCACCGGCGCGCGGTCGGGGTGCATGCCGCGGAGCGCGCGGATCTCCTCGACGCTCATTCCTGCCAGCCTCTGCGTCTGCTCGGCGACCGTCCCGGCCGCGAGCGTGTGGCCGTGCACGACGCTTGGATCCTCTTCGTCGAGGCCCAGGTCGAGGGTCGCGAGCGTGGTGATCGTGCCGGCGACCCCGATCGCCCCCTGCGGCTGGACCTCGGTGGGCACGCCCGCGGCCAGGGTCTCCCGTACGTGCGCCGCGCAGGCGTCGAAGTCCGTGCCGAAGCGCTCGGTCAGGCGCACGCAGCCGAGGTCGAGGCTGTCGTGGAAAGAGACTCCGTCGGGGCCTCCGAGGATCAGCTCGGTCGAGCCGCCGCCTACGTCGACGACGAGAGTTCCGGGCGCGACCACGCGCCCGACCGAGACGCCGCGAAACGTCATGAGCGCTTCCTCGTGCCCGCTCAGGAGACGCGTACGGAAGCCGTAGCTCCATTCGACCTCGCCGAGGAAGGCCTCGCCGTTCTCGGCGTCGCGGACGGCGCTCGTGGCGAAGGCGAGCGTCCGCTCGGCACCGATCTCCTCCGCTCTCCGCCGGTACTCCGCCAGCGCGTTCCGAACTCGCGCAACGGCCTGCGGAAGGAGCTGTCGCCGTGAGTCCACGCCTTCGCCGAGGCGCGTGATGGTGAGGCGCCGGTCGATCTCCTCCACGGCGTCTCCCTCGACGTCGGCCACGAGGAGCCGCGTCGAGTTCGTGCCGATGTCAATTGCGGCGACCCTGGTCACTTGCGCACGATGAGCGCGCTTCGCACTTCCGTCACCGTCTTCGCCACATCGCCGATCGCCCAGGTGAGGACCGAGAAGCGCTCGAGGGTCGCGTTCAGGTGGTCGAAATGGGCTTGTGCGGCCTCTCGGCGCGCCTCCACCTCGGCGCTTCGCCGCTCGAGCGCCTCGCCCTTGGCCGCGAGCTCTTCGAGGGCGACCGTGACACGCTCGCCGGTGACCGCGAACACCCGCATGGAGCGGGCGAGGACGAGGCCGTAGACCGCCGCGACGACGAGCACAGCGAGGAAGAATCCGAGCGCCATCCACGTCCACCAGGGCATGGAGGTGATGCTATCCTTGGGGCGCGCCGCGGGGTGGAGCAGTCAGGTAGCTCGCCGGGCTCATAACCCGGAGGTCGCAGGTTCAAATCCTGCCCCCGCTACTGCAAAAGGCCCTGGAAACAGGGTCTTTCTCGTTCTCTGGTCGGGCCACGCGAGGGCAAACTTTTGCCGAACTTTTGCCCCGGCGTCGGTGGCTCCGAGGAGCTTGATGCGCAAAGGACCTGCGCCCACAACCCGCGCGCCGGTCGTGCGCGGGCTCTACTCTTCCAGAACTCAGGCGCTGATCGCGGGGTAGCGCACGGGCTAACGGGCAAGTCATCACGGAGTCGCTCCTATCGCGGCTCCGACGCTGCGTCGACATGGTCGGTCACTGTGGGGTAGGCGGCTCCGGAGGCTTGCCCTTCGGCGGCGACCGATGCGTGCCGGTGCAGCCAGCGCCAGACACCGTCTCGCTCGTCGAGAACGACGGTGAAGCGGATCGGGATCGACCGATCTTCCCCGCCGACGGTCACATACACGACGGCGTCGGCCGACACCCAAGCGGCGTCGCCCGCGGCAGCGACGTGCCGCGAGCTCCACTCGAATCGCGTGCGCTCAGCCTCCGCGAAGTTGCGCTCGAACTGGCGGCGAATCTCGCTCTTTCCGATCCAGCGCTCGTCCGCGCCGGTGCCGATCAGAAGCACGTCCGGATCGTCGGCGAACAGGTCGGTGACACCATCGACGTCCTTCGCGTTGTACCGCTCCGCGTAACGGTCGAGCGTCGCGAGCACCGCTCTCTCTGTCTCGCTCTCGAGCCTCATCGCGTCCTCCTCAGGTCGCCCGTCGTCCATTTTCCGTTCAGCTGATCGAGGTGTAGTGGTGGACGAAGCACTCCTCGATCCGTTCCGCCTCACGCTCGTCCGGGATGACCTCGCTCTCCCAATCTTCGCGTTGAGCGTAGAGGGCGACAGCCGTCAAAGCGCTCGATCACCCACGGGGAGTGCATCGAGCGGCGACGAGCCATGGACGCAAAAGCCTGACCAGTAAACGGCGCCGGCTACATCATGGCCTCTTCGCCCGTCGAGCAAGGGACAGGCATGGCGGAACGTCAGTCGCCGTCAAACCCGTAGCGGCGACTCCGGGTAAGAAATGCCTCGCGTCCGCCTTCCATGAGGTCGATCACGGCCTGAACGACCTCCCCATCGTCAATGCTTCCAGTTAGCTCAACCTCGGCCTGGTGCCCTCCGGGGGTCTGGAGAACGACTACCTGCTCGGCGTCTCCGCTCACGACGATGTTGGGATTGTGCGTAAGTCACGATTATCTGCCGTTGCTCTTTCAGCGCCGCAAGGATTCGTGTCATCGTCTCGCCAACCATTCGGTTGTCGAGGTTGTCCTCCGGTTGGTCGATCACAAGTGGCTCATAACCCGCAGGCGTAACCCGCGCGTCGAGCTTTACTTTCCGGCGCGGGGGAGTTTTCCTTACGCCGTGCGACTGTTTCTTGTGGCGAAGCGGGCGGAACGAGATGCGTCCTACTGGTGCGACGCGGTGGTCGAGCGGGCGAATGCGGCGAGGGTGCGCGGAATCGACGTCGCCGCTCCGCCAAAGCTCGTCTTCCGGTGGCTCTGCCAGCTCCGAGTTTCTTCGTATAGCTACGAATGGGCCGATCCAGGTGGCCGCAGAAGTCCGCGCTATCTCTTGCCGGGCCTCGACGAAGTGGAGCTCGGCCAGGCCATGATGGGCCCCTTCGAGCTGGTGCACTTCGTGCCGGGGAGGGAGCTGACGGTCCGCCTCGAGCGCCGGCGGATGCAGGACCTCAGCCTGGGGAGGTGGTACGCGCCGGCGGCGCTGACCTATCGTCTCTCCGAGAGCGAGCTCCTCACCGGGAGCCGGCTGGTCGTCAAGTCGGTCGCGGCCTTCCCGCGTGGGGCGCGCTGGGCGATCCTCCGCAGGATCGTGGCGCCTCTTGACGCTGCTTTGCTCCGGCGCCAGCTGCGGACGCTCAAGCGGCTCGCGGAACGGGATTGGGCCACGGAGAGCGAGCGGGTGGCTGCGGCTCTCCTGGAGACGCCTTTGCCGGTGCTGACCGTGCCGGCCCGCGAGCGCGAGCCGGTCGCCGGCTAGCTTGCCCCTCGAGCTTCGCCTCCTCGCCGAGGAGGGAAAGGTCGGCGCGGAGGCCGTGCGCGACGGGATCCGCGTGGGCAGCTTGCTGGGAGCGCTTGTCGACGACGACCTCCGTGGGCGCCACGTCTGGTCGGCCCTCGAGGATCACGGGCTGGCGGAAGGCGAGGACCCGGAGCTCTACAGGGAGCTGTACGCACTCGCCGCAGAGCAGTGGGTGGGGGCCGGGTACCTCGACCACTACGTCGTCGTCCCCGCGGAGCCGAAGGTTCTCGAGACCTGGTACGGCCTGTCGTTCGCCCAGCAGCAGGTGTACGGGTCGCTCCGCCTGGTGCCCGCTCTAAGGCCGAGCCCGGAGCGTTTCACCGTCAGGCTGGGGGGAGTCGATGACCTCGAGGTTGCGATGGCGCTCGCATTCGTCATCTTCGACCATCAGGCCGGGCCTCCCACGTGGGCGGGCGCGCCCGCCCCGCCCGAAGACGAAGTCCGGGTCTCCTACGCGGAGCATCTCGCTGACCCGAAGGTGACGTACTTCGTCGCCGAGCGCGAGGGCGAGCCGCTGGGACACCTCATTCTCGAGCGCCGAAGCGACACAGAGGTGGAGCTGAGCGTCGCAGCGACCGTTCCCGAGGCGCGAGGGCTCGGAGTCGGGACGGCGCTGACCGATCTCGCTCTCGCCTGGGCCTATGACCAGGGCTTTCGCACCTGTGTCACCGACTGGCGGTCGGCCAATCGCCTCTCCGCTCGTTTCTGGCCGCGCAGCGGCTTTCGCCCGACCGCCTACCGCCTCTTCCGCTCCGTTCGGCTTCCCTAGCGAGCGGCCCAGGGCCCGACTCCGCCGAAGCGCTCGGGAGCGATGTGGGTCACCTTCCCCGGCGGCGGATCGGGCATCGGGGGAAACTCGGTGCCCGGCCCGATGTAGGTCTGAGAGAGCTCTCGCAGGAGCTCGGGCGCCCCGCCCTCGGTGATGCGCGCGCGACCGTGGACGACGAGGTACTGGCGCATGCCGATGTCGTTCGTGGCCTTGTCCTCGACGGAGAGGGTGACGCGCGGGTCGCGCTCGATGTTCCGGAGCTTCTGCTGGGGAAAGAGGTGCCCGGCGACGATCTCGTCCCCGTCGAGCCCGACCCAGACGCAGGTGACCTGAGGGCTGCCGTCCTGGTTCAGCGTCACCAGGTGGGCGAGCGCGTCGGATTCGAGCACCGCGCGCGCTTCCGGAGGGATCTCGGCCACGGCGCCAGCCTAGCGGCGGTCGGCCTCAGTCGTCGTCAGGATCGAATCGGCCTACGCCGCTGACTAGACTGGGATCGCCGTGATCCTCCCCCGCGAAAAGGACGACATCGCTCTGGCGGTCGCCCTCGTAAACACCTGGGATGAGCTCGAGGAGAATCCCGAGCTCCTCCGCAGCTCGGACTTCCTGGCACGGCTCCTCGCTGCCTTCGACCTCGATCTGGTGCCCCGGGATGCGGACCTCGTTGCCGTTCGGCGCGTGCGCGACCGGTTGCGGCGGGCGTTCGAGAGCGAGACGGAGGCGGAGGCGGTGGAGGCCCTCAACGGCCTCCTTCGCTCTTCGGGAGCCGTTCCCCAGCTCGAGCGAGCCGAGGGCGGCTGGAGCTTCAGCTATCTCCCGCGCCGGCCCTCGCTGCCCGCGCTGCTCGCCGGTCGGACCGCCGTGGCGCTCCTCGAGGTCGTGCGGGAAGGCGGCTGGGACCGCTTCGGCCGCTGTGCGGCCTCACCGTGCTGCTGCGTCTACGTCGACCGCTCCCGCAACCGGACGCGGCGCTACTGCTGCGACCTCTGCGCCGACCGCGCGACGCAGGCGGCGGCCAGGCGCCGGCGGCGCGAGCGAGCCGCGAGCAGGTGACGAGTTCCCGCCGCCCCGTCGGCCAAACGCCGCCGCTAGAAGAGCTCGAACCCCCTGACGACGTCGCCGGGGTTGCGCAGGACGCGGTCCCTGCCCGCCTGCCCGGCGGCGCGGTCGGTGCCGCTCCCGTCGCGAAGGTCAGCGGTGTCGTTCCCGGCGCCCAGGCAGACCCGGTCGGCTCCGGCGCCGGGGCGGACGAAGTCGCGTCCGCCGAGCGTCAGATAGACGTGGTCGCCGGCGCCGTCCACCATGCGGTCATTGCCCTGGGTCCCGACCCGGTTGACGACGCGTCCAAGGCACAATGCGCGTTCCAGGGCCCCGATGTCACACGCTGGCCCCTGCGGGCGCGGGACGCCGCGCTGGTCGACCTCTTCGCAGTCCGCTCCCGCGTTCAGCGCGTCGCTGGCCGCGCCCAGCGCATGGGTCTTGGTCGGCCCGCCGTTGTTCTGTAGGGGGCCGAGGAGCGGGTCTCCATCGGCGGCGACGGTGCAGTCGCTGCCCGACTCGAGATTGTTGCCTTGGTCGTTGTACGTCCCCGCGCCGCGGCAACTGCTGCCGGCGACAGGATCCGCAAGGATCGTGTTTTCCACGTTCGCGATCCCGTCGTTCCAGATGTTGCCGCCGGTGTTCGTCCCGCCCGCGCTGTTCCCTAACAGCGTCACGTTGCTCAAGTTGGAGGTACCGCTCGAGCTGTTGAAGATGCCGCCGCCGTTCCCGCTGGCGCTGACGACACCGTTCCCGCTGAGCGTGACGTTGGCGAGGGAGACAGTTCCGCTCGCGTTGTAGAGCCCGTCTCCACTGACAGAGTTGTTCCCGCTGATCGTGCTGCGGGTGAGAGTAAAGGTGCCGCCGCCATGGGAAATCCCGCCTCCGTACCCGGTGGTCCCGGTGGCGTTTCCGGAGAACGTGGTCGTAGAGATCGTCGTCGTCCCTTCCGCGGCCAGACCGCCGCCGTCGTGACCGCTGTTGCTGCTGACGGTGGAACGGGTCAGGGTGAGCGTCCCTCCCGAAAAGATTCCACCTCCCCCCCAAGACGTCTGGTTCTCGGTAACGGTCACGCCTCGCAAGATGGCCGTCGCGCCGCTTTCGTTGAAGAGGCCGCCGCCGTTGCCGAGACCCTGGTTCGAGCCCGCGGCCTGGTTGGACACTAGGGAGGCGGACGTCAACGTCAACGTGCCGCTGTTGAGGATTCCCGCCCCTCCCGTGACGCTGTTGGTGAAGTTCAACCCGTCCTTCACCGCGAGGCGAAGGATCGTCACGTCGGCGCTGGTCAAGACCTGGAAGACGCGGTCGAGGTCGTTGCCGTTGACGAACGTCTTTTGGGCGCCCGCGCCCCGGATGGTGAGGACACCCATGAGGTCGAGGTCACCCTTTTCGGCCGTGTCGTCGTCGCCGTCGAGACCTGCGGCGAACCGGTACGTGGCCGCCCTCAGGACGATCGTGTCGGCTCCGCTCCCCTTTGCGCATCCGCTGATTCTCAGGTCGGTGTTCGCCGCCCGAACGGCCTCACGGAGCGAGCAGTCGCCGTCGTCGTTCAGCTCGTCGTTCGTCGTCGTCACGGTGATCGTCGCAGCGAAGGCGCTTCCGGGCGCGGCGAGCGCCAGGATGCACGTCGACAGAAGGAGGGCTCGACCCCGCAGAAACGGGTTTTTACTCCTGCAAAGCGCCTATTACAAGCTCTATGCCGCCGCGCCCTTGAACTGGGGGATGATCTCGCTCCCGTAGGCGCGAAGGATGTCCTCCTGGCCGTGGGTCATGAGGTAGATGTTGAACTGGTCGACGCCGACCGACTCGAGCTCCTTCAGCTTGTCGGTCACCTGCTGCACGTTGCCGATCACCGAGAAGCGGTCGCAGATCTCGTCGGTGACGAATTCGCCGTGCGCGGCGCCCTCCCGGCTGTGGTCCTTGTAGTCGTAGAACTTGCGCGCCTTCACGTACTCGGTCAGCTCCTTCGGAATCTCGGAGTTCTCGCCGTAGCGCTCGATCAGGTCCATGACGTGGTTCGAGACCATGGCGGGGAACCAGCGGACGGCCTCCCGCGCCTCCTGCATGTCATCCGTGAGGATGCTCGGCGCGCAGACCAGACACTGGAGCTCGTCGGGATCGCGCCCGGCCTCGACGGCCGCTTCGCGGGCCTGGTCCATGATCCAGTGGATGATCACAGGGTCCGCGAGCTGGATGATCACCCCGTCGCCGATGCGCCCCGCAACGCCGAGCGCTTTCGGCCCGTATGCCGCCACGTAGAGGGGGATCTCGGGGCGGCCCTTGGCCCACGTGAGCTCGAGCTCCTTCTCATTCCACACGACGGGGCGCCCGTTCATGAGGTCCTTCATCATCACGAGCGCCGCCTCGAACTCGGCCATCTTGACCGGCTTGTAGCCGATCACCCGCCGCGCCGAGTCACCGCGGCCGATCCCCATCACCATGCGCCCGCCCGAGATGTCGTGGAGCGTCGCGTAGGCGCTCGCGGTCACCGTCGGCTCGCGCGTGCCGGGATTGGTCACGCAGTGGCCCATCTTCAGCCGTTCGGTGTGGACGGCCAGGAGCGTGAAGAGGGGATACGCGTCCTGCCAGAGGATGTGCGAGTCGTACGTCCAGCCGTACTCGAAGCCGTTCTCCTCGGCGAGCTGCATGAGCTCGACGAAGCGCGAGTGAGGCGGATCGGGCAGGACGGTGACGCCGAAGGTAAGCACCGAGACCCTCCTCGGGACGGGGAGGGCCGATTCTAATGCGCCCGGGCGTCGCTGTTGCCGTCCGCCGTCGCCCGGCGAGCAGCAATACTTTCGTCGCTCGGTCCGTTGTCCTTGATCCCCGTCAGCGGCACGACCGGGAATTTTCCCGTTTTGCCAACGTTGCAAGCCGAGATCGGGGGGTACTTTCGCGGTATGAAGATCGAGACGCTGGATCACATCGCACTCTGGGTCGGCGACCGCGACGAGCTCGCCGAGTTCCTCGTCGACCGCCTCGGCATGCACGTGATCGACCGGACCGACCGGTTCACGCTCCTCGGATCCGATGCCCGGCTTGGGAAGCTCACCCTCTTCGCCGCCGAGCCCGACCGCCAGCCCGGTCCCCTTGCCCGAATCGGCCTCCGCGTGCTCGACCTCGAGGAGGCGCTGGGCGAGCTTCCGCCCGACCTCGCGGTCGAACGACCGTCGGAGGGGCGCGTCGAGTTCACTGGTCCGCAGGGCGTCTCGTTCGGACTCGTCGAGGCCGAAAGCGGGGTCGCCTACGACCTCGACCATGTCGCGTTCCAGGTCGCCGATCCGGACAGGACCTTCCGGGAGCTCGCCGAGCTCGGCTTCGCCGTCGAGGACGGCCGCCTGAAGGCGGGCGATGCCTATATCGAACTCGAGCAGGGCGAGGTGGAAGAACCCGACCGGCCGCTCCTGAATCACCTGGGTCTTCGGGTCGAGTCGGCGGACGACCACATCCGCGAGGCCGAGGAGCGCGGCCTCGAGATCGCAGACATCGTCGACGCGGCGAACACGTATGCCGTGTTCGTCTGGGGCCCGGACCGAATCAAGCTCGAGTACGTCGAGCACAAGCCGACGTTCTCGCTCGTGTAGCGCGGGCGTGCAGCTCGTCGTCGCCGGAGCCGGGATGGCGGGGCTCGTTGCGGCCGCGCGCGCCCGCGAGCTCGGGGCCGAGGTGGTCGTCTACGAGAAGGGCGAACGGCCCGGCGGCTCGATGCGCCTCTCGAGCGGCGTGGTCTGGCGCTATCGCGACTGGGAGCGTTTCCGCGAGGAGTGCCCCGGCGGCGACCCCGACCTCCAGCGCGCCGTCTGGGCGGGGCTCGACGAGAGCCTCGAGTGGCTCGAGCGGCTCGGCGCGCCGGTCGTTTCCCGAGACACGGGCAATCCGCTCACGAGCGGAGTCCGCTTCGACCCCGAGGGCCTGACCGACGCGCTGGCGCGGAGGGGGGGCGCGCTCAAGGTGTCCGAGCCCTTGTCCGAGCTCCCGAGCGGCGTCCCGGTGATCCTCGCCACGGGGGGCTTTCAGGGAGACGTCGAGGCGGTGCGCGAGCGGATCACTCCGGAGGCGCCGAACCTCGTTCTGCGCGCGAACCCGTGGAGCTCGGGTGACGGTCTTCGCCTTGCCCTCGGCAGCGGGGCCGCGGAGAGCGCGGGCATGGACGAGTTTTACGGCAGAAATTTGGCGGCTGCGCCGCAAATTTCTGCCGAGGGATTCGTTTCTCTCGCTCAGGTGTACGCGAAGCACGCGCGCGTCGAGAACCTCGACGGCGAGACCTACGAAGCGCGCACGTGGTCGGAGATCGACGTGGTGCAGTGGACTGCTCGCCAGCCTGGAGCCCGCGCCCGCTACGTCGTCCCGGACGAGGCCCTCGGGGAGCTCGTTCGCGACCGCACCGTCGGCGACGCGATCGAGGCCGCCCGGGCCGCCGGAGCGCCTGTCGAGCGCCGCGAGGGGGCGACGGCGGTCGAGGTCGTCGCCGGAATCACGACGACGCTCGGCGGAATCAGGATCGATCCGCGAGGCCGGGCCGCGGACGGCCTCTGGGCGGCGGGCGCCGACGCCGGTGGGATCTCGACCGGCGGCTGGACAAGCACGCTCGCCTCGGCGCTCGTGCTCGGCCGGCTCGCCGCCGAGGACGCGGTCGACTAGAGCTCAGACTTCCTGCAGATAGGCGCAGGGCCGGTCGTCCTGGGGGAGCGGGGAGGAGGCCACCTTCACGACCTCGAAGCGCGCGCCGTTCTCGCCGAGGTCGATCGTACTCCCAGGGGCGGGCGGATCGCCGTCCTGCTCGACCAGCTCGTAGCCCGTCGGTCGCGACACGAAGAGAAGGTGCTTCCCGGCCATTCCGGGCGTGATCTTATCCCTGAGTCGCGGCGACGTAGGCGGGCACGATCACGCGGACAGCCGTGCCGCCCTCCGCGCGGGGCTCGATGGAGAGACGCCCGTTGAGCATGCGCACCCTCTCCTCGATCGCCTCCAGCGAGGAGCGCCGCCGCTCGTCGACGCCGTCGTCGTCGACCTCGGTCACGAAGCCGCCGTCGGGAAGCTCCTCCACGGTCACGCCGATCTGGCCGGGCCGGCGGAGCACTGCCTGGTTGATGGTCTCCCGAATCAACTGGTAGAGCGCGACCTGGGCTTTCTCGCTCAGACGCTCGCCCGGCCCGACACTGGCGGCGACCGTGATCCCCTGGCTCTGCTCGACCTGGTCGCCGAGTGCGCGCACCGCCGCCTCGAAGCCCTGGTCACGCAGGACGAGCGGCTCGATGGCGAATGACAGGTCGCGGAGCTCCTGGATGGTGCGCCGCTCCCGGTCGAGCGAGGTCTCGATCACCTTGGCCGCGTCGTCGTAGCGGCCGTCCTGCAGCGCTCCGAGAGCGGCGTCGTGCATGAGCGCGATCCCCGCCATGGCCTGA
>JBDTRS010000078.1:0-11010 GCA_039931575.1 Gaiellaceae bacterium | reverse complement strand
TGAGACAGTTCGGTCCCTATCCACCATGGGCGCTGGAAGCTTGAGAGGAGTCGTCCCTAGTACGAGAGGACCGGGACGAACAGACCTCTGGTGTATCAGTCGTCGTGCCAACGGCGCTGCTGATTAGCCACGTCTGGATGGGATAACCGCTGAAAGCATCTAAGCGGGAAGCCCACCTCGAGATGAGGCTTCCCATCCCCTCGAGGGAGTAAGGGTCGTGGGAGACCACCACGTTGATAGGCGGGACGTGTAAGCGCAGCAATGCGTTCAGCGGACCCGTACTAATTACCCGAGGTCTTGATCTGAACATCGTGAAAGCTGCTATGGAGTTTTGAGGGTGTGCATTTGCGCCCGCTTATGCGTACAACCTCATAGTTTCCGGCGGTCATAGCGGCGGGGAAACACCTCTTCCCATTCCGAACAGAGAAGTTAAGCCCGCCAGCGCCGATGGTACTCGGAGGGTAACCTCCCGGGAGAGTAGGACGCCGCCGGTTTTATCTCAGCGAAGGCCGCCTTGGGCGGCCTTCGGCATTTAAGGAACCTTGACCGGTTCCGCCGTCCTTGGCGAAGGGTCTTGCGCGGGCGGCTTCGAGTCGACGAGGACGGCCGCGACGAGCAGGATGGCTGTCGCAAGCGCTGCCTCGCCGGCCAGGCTCCGGGAGACCCGGGCCGAGGTGCCGCCGCGCCGCTCGAGCGCGGGACGAACGACGAAGTGGTGGAACGCTCCCCAGAGAAGGGCGACCGAGACGAGCCCGATCTTGACGAGAAGAACCTGCCCGTAGTTCTCCCCCCAGAGGTCGCTCACGGATGGCAACCGGACGATGCTGAGGTAGATGCCGGCAAGAAGGAGGAGCGCGATCAGGACCGTCGCCAGCCGGGAGAAGCCGAGGAAGGCGCTGCGGCGAAGGCCAGGAGCAAGCGGCCAGACGCAGGCGACCAGGAACACGAGGCCGCCGACCCAAAGAAGCGCAGCGGAGAGATGCACCCAGTCCGCCAGGGCCGTTAGTCGCGTGGAGCCGGGATCGACGGCCGAGTGCCCCGAGAGCGAGAGCCCGGAGGAGAAACCAAGCCCGAGCACGAGAGCCGGCCAGAGAAACGCCGCCCTCTGCGTCAGCCACGCGAGGTAGGTGAAGACGCCGACCAGCACGAAGCCGAGGGTCATCGTCGAGAAGGCGACGCCCAGCCGGGTTCCTCCTGCGATTGGGGAGAGGTCGGCATAGAGAAGCCGGGCGAACGGGAGCTGGAGGATGTCCTCGGCCCGCAGGATGAAAGCGAGGGTCCCCACCTCGAGCACAGCGACGAGGCCGAGACCCACGAGGCGGTAGAAGCGGCGTGAGACCTCGGGCGGGACGCCCCGCAGAACGAGCAGGCCGAACCCCATCCCGCCGACCGAGAGCGAGAGAGCGAGGAAGTAGAGCCAGCGCACGATGTGCTCGATGCGCGTGGGGCCGGAGGCGCCGAACGCCTCAGTCGGCGGTGGCGCGGCGACCTGGACGCCGAAGGTATAGAGCCCGGAAAGCGGATGGCCGTCGGACGAGAGGGCCCGCCAGCGGACCGTGTAGGTGCCTTTGGCGAGAGGGTGCACGGGCGTCGCGACCTCACGGCCCTGCCCCCCCGAGAAGGCCGCGCCCGACACGCGCCTTCCGTGCGCGTCGACCACCACGATCGCGTCGGGCAAGACGGTCACTGCCTGGTCGAAGACGATGACCACCGAGGCTGGCGTCGTCCCGAGTCGCTCGCGGTACGAGGGATCGGTTCCCTGCACCGTCGCGTGCGCGAAGCCCGCCGCCGGGACGGCGAGCGCTCCGATGGCAACCGCGAGGAAAGCGAGCGCGCGCCTCACCGGCGTGGGCTCCCGGCTGCCGGCGACAGGTGTCCGAAGATGTCAGCGACGTCACGGTGCGAGTAGAGGAGCACGGACACGACGAGAAAGGTGGCCGCGAACCCGACTGCGACCGGAACAGATCGCGGTCGGGCGGTGCGCAGGAGGGGGAAGATCGCCCCGCCGATGAGGAGCCAACCGATCGCATGGTGGAGAAACGCAGAGCGCGAGAAGAGCCATCCGTTCTGCTCATGGAGGAGCGATGCGGCGCCCGAGACCAGCAGTGCGAGGGGAACCGTGAGATGCCAGTAGCGGCTCCGCAAGCGTCCCGTCGCGAGCGCGAGCTCCGCGCCGCCGGCGAACAGCAGCACCTGAGCCCAGGCCGAGTGGGCCAGCATGTGCAGGGTCGAGTTCGTGTACATGATCATCACCGGCCACATGAAGATCCCCATGAGGAAGGCCGCGCCCGGCCAGAGATAGGCGCGCCAGGGTCGCTTCTGCCACACGTCCGGGCCGACGACTGCCTCCCCGAGCAGGCAGAGGCCGAGGACGCCGACGAGGATCACGAGGAGCGGCGGCTCCACGACGAGCCACCAGAACCCTTCGCCCCGCGGGTGGAGAAACGTGAGCCGGTACGGCTGCAGCAGAGCCCAAATAAGGCCCGCCAGGATCGTTATAGGTGCGATTCCGGCCACCGCTCGCGCCCGGACGCTAGGGCGCGCGCGGGTAGCTTCGAGCTGGACGGCTGGCTCGGCGCGCATCGGCGACTTTCATCTTGTCCAAAGCAGCCTGCGCTCCGCAAATCGCAGATTCCGGATCGACCGCCTCACCGGCTGCGAGAAGCGCTTCTAGGCGGCGTGGAGCTTCTCGCGCCAGTCTGGGTCGAGGGCCCGTAAGCGCGCGACGCGCTCGCCGATCGGCGGGTGCGTCGAGAACATCGCGGCGAGACCTTCGGGCTCGAACGGGTTCACGACGTAGAGAGGCTCCGTCACCGGGCTGGCTTCGAACTCGACCAGTTCGCTCGCCTGCTCGAGGCGGATGAGCGCGTCGGCGAGACCGTGAGGCGATTCGCAGATCTCCGCAGCACGACGGTCGGCGGCGAAGACCCGCCGCGGCGAGAGGAGAACCTGAACGAGGCTGGCAGCCAGGGGGGCGAGGACGAAGAGGAGCGCGCGCTCGAGGAAGCCGCCGATCCGGCTCGCCTCGACGAGCCAGCCCGAAAGAACGACGACCGGGGTCTCGACGACGACGTCCCGGTGCCGAATCTTCGCCAGCTCGTGGCCGAGGACGCCCTCGAGCTCGGCGGGCGCAAGCGCGCCGAGGAGTCCCTCGCTGAGCCCAATGGCCGAGGCCGACGCGCCGCGGCCGACCGAAAGGGCGTGCGGATGCCCGGCGGGGAAGAGGAAGAGCCGTGGCCGGGCGACTTCCGCCCTGACCGCCAGGCGCTCCACGGTCGTGTAGAGCACGGTCTCCTCGGCGAGCATGAGCTCGCGCGCACCCAGGGAGGCGAGGACGATCCGCGGCCCGTACCAGTAGAGCGTCGCGGCCATCAGCAGGCAGACGACCAGGAAAACGCTTGCGAGCCGGAAGCCGCCGAGCCACCAGCCGAGCGCCGCCAACGCGGCAACGAACCCGCCGAGGAGGATCCAAGCCTTCAGGACGTTTCGAGCCCCGAGGAGCACCGCGCCCTACGGCTCTTCGCCGTCGGCGCCTGTGAGCCCGCGCGGAGGCCAGTCCGGCTCCGGGGCGTCACAGCGGCTCGAGCAGTGGAGAGACGCGATGTTCTGGAGCGGAATGAGGATGTGCCCGTTGAGCTCGAGGTGCGGCACGCCTTCAATTCCGCAGTACGCCGTGAGCGTGCCGTCCTGGTACTCGCCTCCGAAGAGCTCGACCTCGACCTGCTCGCCCTTGTACTTGTGCGTGTAGTCCTCCACCGGGTCTCAGTCTAGCCGTGCGATCCGGCCGTTCTCGACGGCCACAACGGACAGGCGCGCATTGGGCTCGACGGGCCCCGTTCGCCGGTGCGTGGCCACGTCGACGCCGAGGGCACGGGCGTGGACGGCGCGAATCGGCCCGCCGTGGGAGACGACCAGAATGCGTCCGGCGGGGTGCTCACTCGCGAGTCGCTGCAGGGCGGCGACGACACGCTCCGCCATCTCCTCGTAGGTCTCGCCGTCGTCCCAACCTTGCCCGCCCGAGCGCCAGCGCTCGAATGCCTCCGGAAACTGCGCGGCGCTCTCGTCCCGCGTAAGCCCGCCCCACGAGCCGACGTTGACCTCGCGGAGCTCAGGGAGGCGGGTCACCTCCAGCCCGTGGCGCTGCGCCACCGCCTCGGCCGTCTCCCAGGCGCGGCGCAGATCGCTGGCGTAGACAGCATCGAGCTCGATCTCCGCCAGCCGGGCGCCGAGCGCTTCGGCCTGCCTGCGTCCCTCTTCGGTGAGAGGTCTGTCGATGTGCCCCTGCCAGCGCCGCTCGACGTTCCAGTCGCTTTCTCCGTGGCGGGCGAGGTAAACCGTCGTCGAGGCATGCCGCTGGGCCACGGCCGTTATCGTAGGCGCCCGTGCAGCTCGGCCTCGAAGATCGCGTGTGCGTTGTCACCGGCTCGACCGAAGGCATCGGCCTCGAGGTCGCGCGCATGCTCGCCGAGGAAGGGGCGCGCGTGGTCACATGCGGGCGGCGCGAGGCGGGGCCGGGCGTGGGGGAGGCGCTTCACGTTGCGGTCGACCTCTCCGCTCCCGCGGCCCCCGGGGTGCTCATAGGGGCCGCGGAGGCGGCGTTCGGGGTGGTCGACTGTCTCGTGAACAACGTCGGCATCGCGCGCCAGACGAGCTTCGAGGAGCTGACCGAGGACGACTGGGCCTCGATGTGGCAGCTCAACGTCATGAGCTACGTGCGCGCGATTCAGGCCGTCCTTCCCGGGATGCGAGAGCGGGGCTCCGGCCGGATCGTCAACGTGAGCTCGACCGCGGGGAAGCGCCCGTCGACGGGGATGCCCGACTACTCCGTCACGAAGGCTGCCGTCCTCTCCCTCTCGCGCCTCGTCGCCGACGTCTACGCCAAGGACGGGATCCTCTGCAACGCCGTCGCGCCGGGCCCCACGGCCTCGCCGGCCTGGCTCGCCGCCGGCGGCCTCGCCGACCAGGCCGCGGCACGAAGCGGGAAAAGCCGCGAAGAGGTGCTCGAGGGAGTCGCGAAGGGGCGTCCGCTCGGCAGGCTGGCCGAGCCGGAGGAGATCGCGGCCGTGATCGTCTTCCTGTGCTCCGACCGTGCCAGTTACGTGACCGGATCTGCGTGGGGCGCGGACGGCGGCACTGTCCCGATCATCATTTGATAGTGGCTCGACCGGCCGTGGACGACGCACTCTGGCGGCTGCAAAGCAGCGCAATGCCGCGTCCTCGGTCGTGTCCGTACGCCTTCACGTACGAACACTCCCTGCGTCCTTGCCTTGCTTGCTTTTCGCTCGCCAGAATTTCGCCGACACGACCGCCCGAACCACTAGCCTAGGTTTCATGCCCGAGCTGGCCGGTAGGGTCGCGGACGCGTTCGAGGCGCGAATCCGCGAGCAGGAGGAGAGCACGCTCTCCCCGCTTGCGGTGCGCTCGTACGAGTCGACCGGCCGCGGCGAGGAGGACGAGGAATGCCGGCTGCGCACGCCCTTCCAGCGCGATCGCGACCGGATCGTCCACTCGAAGTCCTTTCGCCGGCTCAAGCACAAGACGCAGGTCTTCATCGACCCGAAGGGCGACCACTACCGCACCCGGCTGACCCACACGCTCGAGACGGCCGGAATCTCGCGCTCCGTCGCTCGCGCCCTGCGGCTCAACGAGGATCTCACCGAGGCGATCGCGCTCGGCCACGACCTCGGCCATCCGCCGTTCGGACACACGGGCGAGGAAGTGCTCGACGAAGTCCTCTTCGAGCGCTTCGGGCGTCACTTCCGCCATAACGAGCAGTCGCTCCGCGTCGTCGAGGTCCTCGAGCGCGACGGACGCGGGCTCAACCTGACCGACGAGGTTCGCAACGGGATCCTCCGCCACACGGGCGCCGGCGACCCGGCGACGCTCGAGGGCAAGATCGTCCGGCTGGTCGACCGCGTGGCGTACATCAACCACGACATCGACGACGCGGTGCGAGCGGGGCTCCTGTCGCACGACGACCTTCCGGAGAATGAGATCGCTCTCCTTGGCGACCGCGGCTCGCGGCGGATCGACACGCTCGTCCACGACATCGTCGAAGCCTCGAGCGAGGCAAGCGACATCGTCCAGAGCGAGGAGATCGGGCACGCGATGCTCAATCTGCGCGCCTTCATGTTCGAAGCGGTGTATCTCGGGCCCGCGGCCCAGGAGCAGCGCGACACGGCCAGCGCGACCCTTCGGCGGATCTTCGACCACCTCGTCGAGCATCCGGACGACCTGCAGGAAGACCGCCCGGGTGACGCCTCCGAGCGGATCACCGACTACATCGCCGGGATGACCGACCGCTTCGCGCTCGCATGGCGCTAATCAAGCGCTCATCCGTCGAAGAGACCGTCGCGGCCGCGGACATGGTCGACGTCGTCTCGGGCCGCACCCAGCTCCGCAAGACCGGCGCTCGCTACACGGGCCTCTGCCCGTTCCACTCCGAGAAGACTCCGAGCTTCGGGATCAACCCCGTCGAGAAGCTCTTCTACTGCCACGGGTGCCACAAGGGCGGCGACCTCATCTCGTTCGTCCGCGAGACGGAGGGCCTCGACTTCGCCCAGGCGGTCGAGTGGCTCGGCGACCGCTACGGCGTCCAGCTCGAGTACGAGGAGACGTCGCCCGCCCAGGAGGCGCGGCGCAAGCGCAGCGACCGGCTCGAGTCGTTGCTCGAGGACGCGGCCGGCTTCTACAGCCGCTACCTCTGGGACACGCCGGCAGGTGAGCCTGTGCGCGCCTACCTGGCCGAGCGCGGTCTCACCGAGGAGACCTGCCGGGACTTTCGGCTCGGCCTCGCGCCGGGCGGCGACCACCTCGCCGTGAAGGCGCGCGAGAAGGGCTATACGCAGGAGGAGCTCCTCGGGGCGGGGCTCGTGAACCGGCGCGGGAACGACTACTTCGGGGGACGCCTCGTCTTCCCCCTCTCGAACGCGCGTGGACGCGTGCGGGGGTTCGGCGCGCGCAGGCTTCACGACGACGATCCGATCAAGGCGAAGTACGTGAACTCGCCCGAGGGAGAGCTCTTTCGCAAGAGCAAGATCGTCTACGGGCTCCATCGGGCCCGGGCCTCGATCGCGAAGCAGGACGAGGCGATCGTCGTCGAGGGCTACACCGACGTTCTCGCCCTGCACCAGCGCGGGCGGGAGACCGTGGTCGCCTCGATGGGCACCGCGCTGACCGAAGATCAGCTCAAGGAGCTCGGGCACCTGACGAAGCGCCTCTTCCTCTGCTTCGACGCGGACGCGGCCGGTGAGGCGGCCACGCTTCGCGGCATGGACCTGGCGGTCGGCCGCGGCTTTGACGTCCGCGTCGTTCCGCTTCCTGCCGGAGTCGATCCTGCGGACGCGGCCGATGATTTCGACGACCTGATCGCACGCGCGGTCGGCTACCTGGTGCACCGAATCGAGGTGGAGACGGCCCGCGCGCCCTCCCGGCAAGACGCCTTCGGCCGCGTCCGCGAGGTGCTCGCAGGCGTGCCCGACTCGCCCGAGCGCGCCGACGCGGTTCGCGTGGCCGCCGACAAGCTCGGGCTTTCGCCTGACATGCAGGGGGGACTCGCGCCGCGCGCGCAGAGGAAGACGGGAGCCGTTTCGGAGCGGGCGCTCGAAGGAGGAGACCGGCTCGAGCGCCGTCTCCTCGCTGCGTGCGCTGCCGACCCGGAGCTCATCGAGCACTATCTCGCCCGGCTCGACGACCGCCACTTCGACGACCCTCTCCATCGCCGCCTGCGGGCTTTCCTCACCGGCGAGATCGAGGGGGACGAGGAGCTGCTCGCGGCGCGTGCCGAGCTTGACGCCACCGCCGGGAGCGAGCACCTCGGCGCCGAGTCGGCGAAGGAGCTCTTCCTCCGGCTCGAGGAGCGCATGGTGCAGCGTGAGCTGAAGCTCTTCGAAGGGGAGGATCTCGCGCGCACGGTCGAGCTCCAGAGTGTCCTCGCGAAGATCCGTGAGGCCCTCCAGCAGGCCCCGACCTAGCAAAGACGCTCGCTAAACTGGGTCGGCCGTTCCCCGGTAGCTCAATTGGCAGAGCATCCGGCTGTTAACCGGAGGGTTGTTGGTTCGAGTCCAACCCGGGGAGCTACGAAAGCGCTGCAGTTTGGCGGGTTCTCTGTCTTACCGAACACACAGGAGCGTGTTTGCTACCGGATTTGCTACCGGCCCGGGCCAATCAACCCCCATGCTGACCCGCCTCGTTGAGGAAGCAGCGGCGCTCCGTGAGGAGCCGTACGACTCCCCCAAAGTGAAGCTTTGGAAGCAGAGAGCTCGTGACTTTGTGGAAGGGGAGTACGGGGAGGCCTACCTCAAGATCCTGAACCAAACGCTGTTCTTCCGCCGCGCCATCGTCAACCGCATGCAGGGCCAACACATGCACCGTGAGGCGATGGACAACGCGATTACCTTCCTGCAGGAGCTCGAAAAGGAGGAGCCGGTCGCGCGCTCCTCCCCCGAGCCGGCAGACACCGCGCTGCTTCGACTCGAAGACCTACACCCAGCGCTCATGGAGCACTGCGCAGACCTCTACGTTGCAGGTCGCCTGGCCGATGCGGTGGAACGAAGCTTTCGAGTCGTTCGTGACCGGCTCCGTGACCTCACGGGCTACGAGACTGGCTCCGAGGCCTTCGGGAAGGGACGGCTGCGCGTTCGTGGAGCCGTCCAGCCATGGGTAGAAGAGGACTTCAACGAGGCAGTGCGTTTCCCGACGATGGCCATCGACCGGTTCCGCAACGAGAAGGTTCACACGTCGGATGCCAGAATTGACGAACCTGTCCGCGCAGCCGAGTACCTAGCGATGAGCAGCCTCGCGCTCCACATGCTCGATCAGGCGTACCTCACCGGCGACCGCTAATTAGCTCCCGGCGGTGGCGCTGCCGAACATGCGCTCCTCGCCGCGGGCGGCGGCGCCGGGGAATAGCACCTGGGCCGCGTGGATGTACCGCTCGGTGATGGAGCCCTGCGAGTGGCCAGCCTTGAGCTGCACGTACGCCTGGGGGTTGCCGGCGGCCGCCTCGTGCGTGAGTGCCGTGTGCCGAAGGTCGTGCCAGGGGCGGAACGGCTTGGTGATCGCCGCTCGCTTGAGCGCGGGGCGTAGGTGGCAGCGCGTGAGCTTGCTCGGGTCGAGCGGCGTGCCGAGCGCACATCTTCCAGTACACAGGACCGTAGAGGGCGAGCCGAACTGCGAGAGGGCCGGCCGACCCTCTCCTTTTTCCGAGCGGACTTGTTGGTGGTTTCGCAGGAAAGGACTAAAGTTGCCACGCTCATAATCGAAATGGAGGGGTCATGCGTAGGCTTTTGTTCGTTGTAATCGCGGTGGCAGTCGCCTCAGGCGCGCTCGCCTCCGCAGCAGGGGCGAATCACTCGTGGGGCGGGTACCACTGGGCACGGACGTCGAATCCATTCACGATCCAGGTGGGCGACAACGTCTCAGCGGCCTGGGACGGTTATCTCCGGACTGCCGCGAGCGACTGGTCCGCGGACACCGCGGGGAATCCTCTAAACGCCACCGTCGTCGCCGGCACAAGTAAGGGCAAGTGCCGGGCCGTGAGCGGGCGCGTGGAAGTTTGTAACGGCGCCTACGGCAACAACGGCTGGCTCGGGCTCGCCCAGGTCTGGGTCACCTCGGCCGGGCACATTACGCAGGGCACGTCGAAGATGAACGATACGTACTTCAACACCGCGAAGTACAACACGGCCGTGTGGCGGGCCGGGGTCATGTGCCAGGAGATCGGTCACACGTGGGGCCTCGACCACCAGGACGAATCCGGAGCGGACTTCCACACATGCATGGATTACGCGACCAACCCGGATGCGGACAACATGCACCCCAACTTTCACGACTACGAAGAGCTCGCGATCATCTACTCGCACGTTGACGCGACGACGACAATCGGGCGAGCGGCTTCCTTCTCGGCCAGGATCGTGCGCGTCGACCATAAGAGTCGCTCAGTAATCGAACGGCGATTCGCGGACGGCTCGCGCCAGGTGACGTTCATCGTCTGGGCGCGCTAAACCACGAACCGCAGCAGGAGTTGGAAAAGGGGGGAGGCGTGGAGCCGGCCCCCTTTTCTTTTCCCCATGGGATGTCGACGGAAGACACCGAAGACTCTGGCGCAGTTCCGCAGCGGCACTTCACACGGCGGTTCGATGGCAATTTCTTCGGTGCCTTCACGCCGCCCCGGGGGAGTGCGCAGGAGTCGCACCTGACCGTCGTCGTCGGAAGCAACCTCGAGCGCTTCCACCTGACCGAGGTCGGCAACAGCGACAGCACCTGCTCGTTCACCGCTGAGGCCGTCGTGAGTCCGGCTTGATGACGGGCCTGGTCACACCTCGGAGCCCAAACTTTTGCCCATCTGGCGCGATCTCACCCGCTCTCAGCTGAGCTTGGGGGACGTATCATGCGCCCTTGCGCGTTGCATAACCTGGCAACGGACGTCTGTTAACCGGAGGGTTGTTGGTTCGAGTCCAACCCGGGGAGTAGAGAAAAGGCCCGCAAGAGCGGGCCTTTTGCATAAAAGGACGACTTCGAGCGGCGACCTGAGCCTTGTACGTGTGACTTCAAAGGCGTATAACCGTGTAGTGGTGACCCGTTCCCCACACGTGGCCTGGTGGCGAGTCCGACTAACGCGCGTTGCGCTGGCCGCCATCACCGTAATCCTTATCTCAGCGTCGCCCGCCGGAGCTGCGGCACTGAACACCAAGATCACCGCGGGGCCGTCGGGTCTGGTCGCGAGCAGGACGGCAACCTTCAGATTCAAAGCTACTCTCGCGGGCGCCGTCTTCCAGTGCAAGCTCGACCGCAGCTCGTGGTCTCGGTGCACATCGCCGAAGACGTACAGGCTGCTTAGGCAAGGCAACCACGTTTTCCGCGTGCGCGCTCGCCGCGGGAGCACGCTCGATCGGACCCCGGCGCTGCGCACGTTCACCGTGGACACGGTGAAGCCGAAGACGACCATCCTCATCGCGTCTTACACCGACATTCTGGAGTTCGGCCCGTACTACACGTTCGAGGCAAACG
>JBDTRS010000077.1:0-11014 GCA_039931575.1 Gaiellaceae bacterium | reverse complement strand
CGTCTGCTCGAAATCGCAAACGGCGATGTTCGCCGACAGGGCCGGCCTGAGTTCGCCGTGATCGTCTTCGGTTCCTGGACGACGGATCCGGTAAAGGAGCTGCGAGCTGCAGCGTTCGACGCGGTGAGCGAGCTCACTGGCACCCTTCCGCCGCTGCCCGCTGACTCGTCGCTAGGAGATGCGCTCCGCCTGCTTGCATCGGCGTTCGGCGGACAGCTTTACGTCATCCTGGACCAGTTCGAGGAGTACTTCCTCTACCACGAGAGCGACCTACCAGACGACCCGTTCGCCCTCGAATTTCCGGCAGCCGTCAACGATCCGGAGCTGCCGGCCCATTTTCTCGTCTCCGTCCGCGAAGACGCACTGGCCAAGCTTGACCGGTTCAAGGGAAGCATTCCCGGCCTGTTCGCAAATTACCTCCGCCTCGACCGTCTCGACCGGGACGAAGCCGAGATGGCCGTCTTGGGTCCCGTCGACCGCTACAACGCAATGGTGGAACCACCGGAGCGCATCAGGCTCCACTCGGCGCTCGTGGACGAAGTCCTCGAACAGGTGGCCGCGGGGCGAGTGGATCCTGGCTACGCAGGCCGAGGCGGCGTCGAAGGTGGCGGTGACTCAAGGGTCGAGGCCCCCTACCTGCAGCTCGTGATGCAGCGGCTCTGGGAGGAATGCAGGCGGCGAGGCGACCGGGAGCTCGGCCCGGATCTGCTCCGTGACCTCGGTGGGGCCGGCCGAATCGTTCGGTCCCACGTCGAGCAGGCACTTGCCGGCCTCGATCCGGACGAAATGTCGATTGCCGCCCGGATCTTCAACCATTTGATCACGCCCTCGGGAAGCAAGATTGCGCTCGGGACGGGTGACCTCGGGCGCTACGCAGGCGTGGCGGAGGAGCAAGTCCGCCCACTCCTCGCTCGGCTCGCCGACGAGCGGATCCTGAGGCCCGTGGCGTCACGCGGAAACGCCGAGGTCCGCTACGAGATCTTCCATGACGTCCTCGCGGACGCCCTCCTCGCCTGGCGCTCCGATTTTGAGCGCCGTCGTGACCTCGAGCTCGAGCGAGCCGGCGCGGCCCGACGCCATCGCCGCCTTCTGGTGGTCGTTGCCGCCGCCGGTATCGCGCTCGCGCTCATGAGCGTGCTGACCGTTGTCGCGCTCACCCAGTGGCAGCAGGCCCGTCGAGAACGAGGCGAGGCTCGCGCGCAGGCCCGGCTTGCCGAATCCCGGGAGCTCTCGGCCCGCGCCGTTAACGCCGTGTCGACAGATCCCGAGGAGAGCCTCAGGTTAGGTCTGCGGGCTGCGGGACTCGCGCCGACCCGCGAAGCGGCAGACGCGCTTCGGCGCGCGCTTCTCAACTGGCGTCTGCGCTGGATTCTCGGTCCACATGGGGGGCGCGTCCTCAAAGCCACCTACAGCCCGGATGGCCGCCGCGTGGCCACGGCAAGTCGCGATGGCCGAGCGCGTATCTTTGACGCGCGGACAGGGGAACTCGAAACCGTCCTCCGGCATGACGGTCCTGTGATGGAGGAGCAGTTCGACAACAGCGGCCGCTTCCTCGCCACCGCGAGCAGGGACGGCAACGGCCGAGTTTGGCGAGCCGATGACGGGCGTCTTCTGATGCGGCTGAACCAGGGCGCGCCGCTCAACGCCATCGACATCTCCCGCGACGGCGCCCACGTTGTCACCGGCGGAGACGACGGGACGGCGCGCATCTGGGATGCCCACTCCGGCAAGCCGGTGCTAGCCCTGGAAACTGGGGCGAAAGTCCAAAAAGCGCGATTCAACCCGAGCGGTCGCCTCCTGGTGACGATCGGAGACAACGGGCTTGCCGTCCTCTGGCGCGTGTCCGACGGACGCCGGCTAAAGACCCTTTCCCGCCTCGGAGTCCGCTCGGCGGCTTTCTCGGACGAGGGCGGGCTGCTCGCGACCGGAAACGGCAACGGCACGACCTTGGTGTGGGACAGCCAGAGCGGACTCCTCCAGCGCATCGCCGAGCCCTTCGGGCATCGCAGCGGCACGATTACGGCGGTGGCCTTCCGCCGCGACGGCGACCGTCTCGTCACGGGAAGCACTGACGGCGTCGCTCGGATTTGGCGCCCCGAAGGCGGACAGCGCGTCTCAATCCTCCGAGACCACACGAACTACATCACGAGCGCGGCTTTCAGCCCCGATGGCAGGTTCGTGGTGACCGGGAGCCGCGACCGCACGGCGCGAATCTGGGAGCCAGACACGGGACGTACGGCCGCCGTGCTCATCGGCCACCGCGATACGGTTCGCACCGTCGAGTTCAACCGGAGCGGAACCTCGGTCGTCACGTCGAGTGACGATCGCACAGCCCGCATCTGGGACGCCACGGCCCACGACCGGTTGGCCCTGATCGGCAATCACGCGGGCCCCGTGACGGCCATGGCCATTACGGCCGACGGAGGAGTCGCCGTGAGCGCGGGGCAGGACGGGATCGCTCGGGTTTTCGACCCGGCGACCGGGAAGCCCCTGGCCCGTCTCGTGCACGGAGCGGCCATAGCGACGGTTGCGGTCTCGCCTGACGGGCGCCTGATCGCGACCGGGGGCACGGACGGCTACGCGGACGTTTGGGAAACGGAGACGGGCAGACTGGCGAAACGGTTCGACCACAGCGCTTCCCTTTCGGTGGTCCGATTCGGAGCGACGAGCCGGAGCCTCGTGACGGCGGGGGCCGACGGAAGTGCTCGGATCTGGGCCGTTGAGGGAACAGGACCTCCTCGTCTCTTCGACCACGGCCAACCCATTGCAGCGGCGGCACTCAGCCCGGACGGGTCGCGTCTCGTGACGGCCGCCCGAGCAGGTGGGGCACGCTTGTGGTCAACCGACGGCCGGCTGATCAGGGTGTTGAAGATGAGACCGCGCCCGCTCGCCGCCGCCTCCTTCAGTCCAACCGGGCGGATTCTCGTGACTGCCGGCACAGACGGCGTCGCGCGCTTCTGGAGCGCTCGCAACGGCGGGCTCCTCCGCGAACTGAAGGGCCACCACGGCGGCATCGCAGGAGCAGCTTTCTCGGGTGCCGGCGACCGACTCGTAACGGCGGGCCTCGATCACGACGCCCGCATCTGGCGCGTCTCGGACGGAAGGCTTCTTCACGTCCTCAGGGGTCATTTCGCCTCCCTTGCCGGAGCGACGTTCAGTCCAGACGGCGAATGGGTGGTCACGGCCGGTCCGAGCACTGCGGGCCTCTGGGAGGTCGACACTGGCGCTCTGCTCCTCCTCCTCCGGGGCCACGACGGACGACTCACCGCAGCGTCGTTTGCAGGAGGAGAAAGCATCCTCACGGGTGGTGTCGATGGAACCGTGCGCAAGTACCGCTGCGTGGTCTGCGGCTCGATCGAGGATCTCGTCAACGTAGCCCGGGCCCGGCTCAGGGCCGCGCGGCGCCCGGTAGGCAATGTCCAGTCCGGCTGATTCCGCCTTGCTTCCGCCTGGCACGGTAGTCGGCTCCTACCGCCTCGAGGCATTCCTCGGGTCGGGCGCGATGGGCGCCGTCTACAAGGCCCGAGGGGACCACCAGGAAACGGACGTGGCCCTGAAGCTCATGCGCGCGGAATTGATGGACGACCCGACATTCCGCAGGCGCTTCGACCGGGAAGGCGACATCGCGAGCCGGCTGAACCACCCCAATCTCGTGTCCGTGCTCGATCGAGGCGAGGCGGACGGCTTCCTGTACCTCGCCACGCGGTTCGTCGACGGGCTTTCGCTCAGGGAATGGCTATCGATCACCGGCTCACTTCCGCTCGACGAACTGGGGTCGATCGCGGCCGATCTCGCATCGGGGTTGGACGAGCTCCACAGCCTTGGGATCACACACCGGGACATCAAGCCTGCAAACGTCGTGATCGGGGTCGACGGGACGGCCTTGCTGACCGACTTCGGCCTTGCGCGAGCCGCCGCAGACACCGTCCTCACGAGAGCGGGCCATGTCTTCGGAACCGTCGACTACTTGGCGCCGGAGCTGATCCGCGGTGAGCGGGGTACTGGCGCCAGCGACATCTATTCGCTGGGCTGCCTCGTCTACGCGTGTGCGTGCGGCGCGCCGCCATTCGCAGGGCTGAGTGTCACAGAGGCGTGCGTCGCGCACGTCTCTGACCCGCCGCCGAATCCGCAAGCGCGGCGTGAAGACCTGCCCGAAGCCTTCTCGTGGGCACTTTTAACCGCCCTTACGAAGGAGCCTCGCGACCGGCCGCAGACGGCGACTGCGTACGCGCACCTCTTGCGCGCCTCACTCTCGCCCTAGGCTCCGCCCGAGCTCCTTGACTAGCTCGGCCAGGCGGTCGGACTCGGCGGTAATTCGGTCTGCTGCCGCCTCGATCCGCGCCGCCGCCTCGAGGAGGCCCCCGGCCGCCTCTCCCCCACCTTCTCCCGAAGCGACGAAGTAGCTCACGGGCTTCTGGGTCGCTTCTGCGATCAAGCGCACGACCTCGAGGTCGGGCGTTGTGGCGCCCCGTTCCCAGCGAGAGACCGTGATCGGCTCGACCTCGACGCGCGCCGCGAGGTGCTTCTGCTTCCAGCCCTTCTCCGCTCGAGCCTGCTTGATGCGTTCTCCGAGCTCCTTCTTGGGGTCAGCCATGCCCGAAATATACGCGATGCGCCTACGCACTGTATGTCTATACTTGACTAGCTTCTCTCTGTCTATTACTCTGTCTAGACATCTACTAGACAGGAGAGGCTCACATGTTGTCCAAGTCGATCGCGATCACGGCCATCGTCGCCGCGATCGCCCTCCACACAGAGTCGGCCGCAGCGGAGTACGGCTGGCCGGTCAAGCCGTTTCACGAGCAGCACGCTATTCGAGGAAATTTCTGTGACCCGCGCATCGCCAAGTGGGTGGAGACCTTCCACTTCGGCGTTGACGTGTACGCACCGAACGGGACCGCCGTGTACGCGACGCAGAGCGGCGTGGCGACGATCATGCCTCGGCATGGCAAGACCGTCGTCGTGACTGCGCCGAGCGGCCGTGTTTTTCAGTACTGGCACATCGCCCCGACCATTCGCTCGGGGCAGTGGGTGACGGCCTACCGCACTGTGGTCGGTCACATTGAGTACCCGTGGGCCCACGTGCATTTCACGGAGGTGCTTGGAGGCCAGATCGTGAACCCCCTCCGCCCTGGCGCACTCACGCCTTACGCCGATTCGGTTCCGCCGGTCTTCGTAAGCATGCGGCTCGAGAGGAGCGGTGAGCCAGTCTCTCCGAACCCCCTTCGCGGCTCGGTGGACATCGTCGCCAACATCTTCGATGCACCGCCCATCAAGCCCGCAACTCCCTGGCGCGAGGCCGTCGTGGCGCCGGCGCTGATCCAGTGGCGAGTGCGCAACAAGGATGGCGTCGTTCGCCGCTGGGCGTCGGCTGTCGACTTCCGCCGCGTACGCCCGTCCAACAGTCTGTTCCGGTGGGTCTACGCGGCGCGGACGATTCAGAACCGGGCCTTGCGCTCGGGACGCTACCGGTTCTATGTCGCGCATCGCTGGGACACCACCCGGCTCCACGACGGGGACTACGTCGTACAGGTGATCGCGGTCGACCACAGGGCCAACGCGAACGTCTTCTCCTATCCAGTGACGATCGACAACCACTGATCCGTCTCCGGACGGGGGTGCACCGTGAGGCTTGGGCAAACGGCCCGGGCCTCACGGTGCTTGCGCGTTTCGCCAAGGCCCAGGCCTCCTAGAACGGCACGGCGCGGGCGGCGTCGGGGGTGGCGTGGTTCACTCCGGCGCCGTGTTGCTCCCCTCTGCGTTCAAGCGGGGGACGCAGCTGGGGCGGCATACTGTGTGCGAGGGGCCGTGCGGGGAGCGCTTCCCGCGCATCGATCGGAGGCCAAGTACATATGAGCGTCGCACCGTTCAGGGGCGGCAACGCCTGGGCGCGACCTGTCTCCGGAGTGTCCCTTTCGAAGCTCTGGGCGAACACGAGGCGACTGACCGGAGACCGGAGGTTCCGCATCCTCGCCGGAGCTGCGTCGGCGGTCTTCGCGGGCCTCCTCTTCACGGCCGCGATCCGCCACTTCGCAGCGACCGGCTGGCCCCTCGACGGGGGAAACCCACTCCTGATCGCGAGTGCTGCCCTCCTCTTTCTCGCCGCGTTCGCCTTCAAGGCTTACGGCTGGGGACGCCTATTCCGCGCCCGGGAACGTCCCACGCCGCTCTCGCTCGCCGCAGCGGGTGGAGGAGCGTCGATCATGGGGGTGGCCCTACCGGGACGATTCGACGAAGCGGCCCGGGTGATCATCGTGCGCCGCTATCCCGGCTGCCCGGCCGGGGTGCCGGCGATCTTTTTCTCCCTCTTCACGCTCGGCCTGATCGACAACATCGCGCTCGCTCCCCTCGCAGCGATGTCCGCCAGCTTGCCTGGACTTTCATTCGGTGTTCGCGTCGGCTTCTCGGTCGTCGCCGCAGGCGGCATCGCGGCAGCGATCCTGGTGCTCACCCTCCCCCGCATCACCCGCAGGAAGAGATTGATCCGCTTCCGGCTCGTCCGCTGGTTGCGCCCGCGGGCACCGTGCGCCCGGGACGCTTGCCACGCCTGGGGTCTCATCTCCGCTTCGTGGCTGATCCGCGCGGCGGCACTCTTCCTCCTGCTGCACACGTTCGGCATCGCAACGTCGATCCCGCTCGCGATCATGTTCCTCTGCGCGGGTGCCGCTTCCGCGGCGATCCCGATCGGGCCGGCGGGTGCGGCGACGCAGGTCACGGCCGGCGCGGCACTGCTGATGGTATCGGGCGTTCCCGCCGCGACCGCGGTTGCCTTCGCGCTGGCGGCTCAGGCGCTCTTCGTCCTCGCCGGGGGCACGGTCTTCCTCACCGCCGTCGCGTGGCGGACGGGGATCGGCGTGCGCACCGCCCTCGCGCTGCGCTGATCAGGCCTCGCCCTCGAGGATGAAGAACCACCACGTGCCGTCGGCGAGGATCCCGAGCCGTGGAGCTGTGTAGCCGAGCTCGGGACGAATCAGGTTCGCCACCTCTTCCTCACCCATGACCGTCAAGAAGAGCTCCCTGTCTGCGGCCGAGAGATCGCCCGCATGGGAGTCCGCGTCGTAGCTCGGCCACTGGTAGAGCGTCCCCTCGTTCGTCTCGCGGACGACAGGCGGCATGCGCAGGAGAACGCCCATCGTCTCGAGCGTCTCGGGACCCATGGCCTCCCAGCGGCCCACCGGATCCGGCTCCTCCCCGAAGCCGAAGTCGGAGAGAAAGACGTCGGGCTCGACCTCAGCCCGCAGGGATTCGTAATCGCCGCTCTCGGCTGCGGCCAGGATGGCTGCCTGCCTCTCCGCGACGAGACCCGGAAGGCTCTCGGCCGAGGTCGGCGAGCCGCCGCTGTTCGCCGGAGGCGCCGCCTCCTCGCTCCCGCACCCCGCTACTACGAGCGCGGAAACGACGAGAACCAAAATCAGGCCTGGCAACGAAGCGCGGCGACGCCTCATGCCCACCGGCTACGGCTGCACGATCTTGAACCGCGGCGACGAGGCCACCGACCGGTAGCCGTCGTCGAGTAGCAACCTGATCTCATACGTGCCAGGGCCGAGCGGCCACGATCTGTAGCCGACCAGCGAGGTGGCCGCGGAAAACGACGTCGAGCCCTCGATCGTCGCGTGGGTGTACGTATAGAGCAGATAGTGGCCGTTTCCGCACGTGCCGGCGGAACAGGTCGAGGCGTGCGGACTGTCGGCGTTGTCGCCCGCCGAGAACACGCCCAGCCAGTCCCATTTCATCCCGGGGGCCTTCGTCCACGAGACGCCGATCGTCTCGCCGACTTTGTAGACGGACTTCGTCGTCGAGACCGTCGTGACCGCGCCGCGCGCGTAGAGCCAGAACTGCGAGCGCGACACGGCGCGCCCCGTCGGATCGACGAGTACCGCCTGGTAGGAGCCCGGTGCGAGCGCGGCGGTCGCAAAGGCGAGCGTGCCGTCGACCGCCCCTCCCGTCGACTTGGAGGCGAGCGCGGCTCCGGGGGCACCGCCCGCGCGGACGATTGCCACGCGCTCACCGGCACGGCCGGCGGCGTGGAAGCGCACCGAGAGGGAATCGCCCTGCTCGAGGCTTCGAGAGGCGACCGCGACGAGAAGCGGCATCGCGCCCGGCGTCACGTCGAAGGTGGAGACGACTCCGCGGTGGTCGGACGGCCACGGGCCGACCGCTATGTCGACGTTGGCGTTACCCGGCTCGCCGACGACGCTGCTCACGAGGGCGCGGGCGGGGCCTGTCGAGAGGACCCAGTCGATCCGGTCGTGAACCTCGACCTTTTCGCCCTCCGGCGACCCTGGCGTCCAGGTGAAGCCCGGCCGTGTGACCGGATTCGGGTGGACGCGGCGGAACGAGTCGGCGAATCCCGCGCCTGCGAGCGCCTTCGCCACCGGCCACTCAACCGGGAACGGAACGTCCGCCCGCGCATCCGCCACCGCGGCCGTCCAGTCCAGGTGCGACGGCGAGTTGAAGTCGCCGGTCAGGAAGACGGGGATGCCGCGGGCGGCGAGCTTCGGAAGGTCGCGCACCTGTTCCGTGATCGCCGGCATCCGCAACTCCTTCTCCAGATCGAGCACCTGGCCGAGCGTGGCGCCGTCTCGTATCTCGTAAGGGCCGTACGGGTCGGCGGGAAGATGGACGTTGGCGATAGCCGCGACGCGCCCCGGCAGCGGTTCCACAAAGACGTAGAGGCCGTTCGCCCCCGGCGGATCGATGATGGGGTAGCGCGAGATGGTCGCCGTGCGCTCGCTGAAGTGCCAGCCGAGCCGCTCCGCGACCGTCCGCGTGTTCATCGTCGCCTCCTGGAGACCGACAACGTCGGCGCCGGAGGCGCGGATGGCGGCCTCGACCTGGTTCAGCGTCTCAGGACAGCCGGCGGGGGCGTGGCAGAACTGCCGCGTCGCCAGGTTGAGCTCGTCGCCGCCGTAGAAGATGTTGAAGCTCATGACCCGCACGGTCACGCTGCGGCTCGTTGCGGTCTCCCCGCTCGCGGCGAGAAGCAGCGCCGCGGCGGCGGCTGCCAGCAGGAGGACGAGCGGGAATCTCCGGAGAGTCAAGAGGCGGGATTCTCGCAGGTAGGCGGCGCAGAGAAAAGCTGCGCTTAGCGCGAGCGCTGGAGCGCGAGCCCCGTCAGGAGCTCGTGGACGACGCGGTCGGCGGCGAGTGCGGTCACGTCGGCCGAGCCGACTCCGGTCGGGATCACCTCGACGACGTCGGCGCCGGCGAGCTCGACGCGCGAGGTCACCTCGCGGCAGGCCCAGAGGAGATCGACGGTCGTCATCCCACCCGGCTCGGGTGTCCCCGTGCCGGGGGCGAAGGCGGGGTCGAGGACGTCGATGTCGACGGTGACGAACGTGGGCCCTGCTCCGACGCCCGCGAGGGCGTCCTCGACGACCGCCCGGATCCCGCGCTCGCGGATGTCGTGCATGAAGAAGCTCGTGATCCCCCGCTCCCGCTGCCAGGCGAACTCGCGCTCGCCGGGCCAGTAGCCCCGGAGGCCGATCTGGACGTAGCGCGCCGGGTCGACGTGCCCGGCCTCGACGAGCTTGTACATCGGCGTCCCGTGCGAGAGCTCGACGCCGAAGACTTCCGTCCCCGTGTCGGTGTGCGTGTCGAAGTGGACGAGGCCCACGGGACCGCGGGCCGCCGCGACCGCGCGGATGTTGGGCTCGGTGATCGAGTGGTCGCCGCCGAGGATGAGCGGGACGGCGCCCGCCGCGAGCACCTGGGCGACGGTGGCCTCGATCGCCTCGTGGGAGCGAACCGCGTCGGCCGGCAGCACGGGCGCGTCTCCGAAGTCCACGACCCGGAGCGCCTCGAGCGCGTCGATCTTGACCTCGAGGTGCGGCCCGGGAGGGCAACTCGCGGCGCGGATCGCGCGCGGGCCGTAGCGCGTCCCGGGCCGGTCGGAGACGAGGTCGTCCATCGGCGCACCGACGATCGCCACGTCGGCGCCTGCTAGCTCACCGGGATCCTCCGTGTACCGCTGGCCGGCGTACGTGAGGAGCCCCGCGTAGTCCGGCTTGTCGCCGTATTGACTCCAACGCTGAAGGGGGTCGATCACCGCCCGATTCTCACAGACGCCACGCTCACGCAGCGCGGGGACGAGCGCGACCCAGCAGGCTGAGCGCGCCCCGGCTCGCGCGGAGGCCTGATTCGATCGCGCCGTCTATAAAGCCCGCCCAGCCGTCCGCGAAGTCGCTCCCCGCGATGAGGACGGAGCCCTCGGGCCGCTGCATCTCCGCGTGGTAGCTCGTGTACCAGCCGGGCCGGTGAATCGCCCAGGTGCCACGCGAGAACTCGTCCCCGAGCCAGTCGTGCGCGGTCGCCGCGAGCGCCTCGTAGCCGGGGATGATCTCGTCCAGCTGCCGCTGCACGGCCACGAGGTCGGTCGCGTCGCAGATCTCCGCGTCGTAGCCGAAGCCGATCATGAGCTGCGTCCCGTCCGGGTAGACCAGCTCCGTGTCGAGGTAGCCGAACGGGTGCTCCGGCTTGATCCCGTTCGTGAAGACGGGCTCACCGCGCGCGTGGATGAAGATCTTGACGCCCCGCGAGGCCTGGCCGAGCTCGACTGCGGCGCGCTTCGTCTCCGAGAGCGGGGGGTCGAACTCGATCCCGCCGAGGGCGTTCAGGGGGACAGCGATGATCGCGGCGCGGGCGGAGATCGTCACACCGGCGCGGGTGTGCACCTCGACGCCTTCGTCCGTCTGGGTGACCCCGGCGACAGGCGTGGAGAGCCGCGTCTCGAAGGGGGCCTGCGCGCCGATCGCCTCGACGAGGCTCCGCGTGCCGTGCTTGAACGTGACGCGGCCGCCGGCCTCCTGGGTGAGCTTGAGGCTGCCGCCCGAGAGAGCGTGCCAGCGCAGGACGCTGACCGCGCCGGCGTCGTTGAGCCGCCCGTGCGCGAGCGACTCCAGCTCGGCGCTGAGGACGTCCTGTTCCTCCTCGTCGAGGTCGAGCTCGCCGAGGCGATCGGCGATCGTCTTGGTGTCGAAGGCGGCGAGGCGGTCGAGCGCGTGGAGGGGGTCGT
>JBDTRS010000076.1:0-11033 GCA_039931575.1 Gaiellaceae bacterium | reverse complement strand
CGAGAAGCGCGGCCTGAAGGCACAGCGGTGCGTTTCGCCAACCCCTCCTACTAGGCCGCGCTCCTCCTCACTCGTCGAGGAGACGAAGCTCGAGCACGTGGCGCGAATCGAAGCCCTCGATCCCGAGGAGACTTCCAGCCGCCTCCACCGCAGCGCCGGCGGGCATGAGCCCGACGAGCTCGCTTCCGGCCACCTCGGCGCCGCGCGCCTCGGCCTCGGCCTCGATCCGGGCGACGATCTCGTGTAGGGCGGCCGCCTCCCAGTCCGTGACGTTCATGCTCACCTGAACGAGGCCCGCTTTGGGAAGTTCGAGCCCGAGCGCCCGGACGCCCGGGAACCCGCCGTCCCGCTCCCGCACCAGGCGCGCGATCTCGCGAGCGACGTCCACGGTCGCCCCGCGGAGGTTGACGTTGAAGGCGATGAGCGGACGCCGGACGCCGACGAGAACTCCGCCGGCGGTCGGGTGCAGCCGGTCCGGACCCCGGTCGGGACGGATTTCCCCGGAGTCGATGCGGCGCTGGAGCCCCCCGGGCCCTCCAGGCCGGAAGAATGCTGGCTCGCGCCCGTCCTCGGTGAGCTGGGCATAGAAGAAGACCGGCAGGCCGAGCTCGTTTCCGATCCGGTCGCCGAGTGTGCGCGCTGCAACCCGAGCCGCCTCCTCGTCGGCGGGGCGGAGCGGCACGAGCGGAACGACGTCGGCCGCGCCGATCCTGGGGTGTGCGCCCTCGTGCCGGTTCAGGTCGATGCGCTCGGCCGCGCGGCCGATCCCGGCAAGAAGGCTTTCGACGAGCTCGCTCTCCGAGCCGACCAGCGTGAAGACGGAGCGGTGGTGATCCCAGTCCGTATGGACGTCGAGAAGACGGGCTCGGCTCGAGACGGCAGCCTCGAGATCCGCGAGCACGTCCGCGTCGCGCCCTTCGGAGAAGTTCGGCACGGATTCGAGCGGAAGGGGCATCAGCGCAGGATAGAAGCGGGCGGGAAGGGCGGCGATACACTCGACGTTGGGTTAGCTGTGGACCGCACCAAGCATCCGAACCTGCACACTTTCGCCCGCCTGGCCGGGTTCCTTGGCCCTTATAAGTGGTCCTTGGCGGTCTCGATCGTTCTTGCTGCGGCCTCCCAGGCGGCGTCGATCGGCCTCGTTCGGATCACTCAGAGCATCATCGACGACGCCGTGCGCCCGAAGGACGAGCGCATGCTCTGGATCCTGGTCGGCGCCGTGGCCGTCCTTGGACTGGTGAAAGCGCTTCTCATGATGGGTCGCAGGTTCATCTCGGGCCGCCAGGCGCTGGGTGTCGAGTACGACATGCGCAACTCGCTCTACGCCCACCTCCTGCGGCTGTCGTTCGGCTTCTACGACCGGCATCAGACGGGGCAGCTGATGTCGCGGGCCACGGTCGACCTCCAGGCGGTCCGCTTCTTCCTCGGTTACGGCCTCATCTTCTTCTTCCAGCACGTGCTCACGATCGTGGGCGTGACTGCCATCATGCTCCTGACGAACTGGGTGCTGGCGCTCGTTGCGCTCGCGATCACGCCAGTGGTCGTCGCGCTGGCGTACCGCTACTCCAAGGTCTCGCATCCGATCCTCCGTGACGTCCAGCAGAAGATGGCGGACGTCGCGACGGTCGCCGAGGAGAACATCGTCGGCGTTCACGTCGTCAAGTCCTTCGCGCAGGAGCCCCAGGAGCAGGAGAAGTTCCAGCGCCGCTCCGACTCCGTCTTCAGGCAGAGCGTGCTGGCGAACCGGCAGCGCTCGCTCTATGTGCCTCTGCTCAGCTTCGTCCCCCTGCTCGCTCAGGCGGCCGTGCTCTTGGTCGGCGGCTGGATGGTCGTCCATGGGCGGCTGTCCGTGGGCGAGTTCTTCGCCTTCAACCTCTATGTCACGATGCTGATCATGCCGCTGCGGATGCTCGGCATGTGGATCGGGCAATCACAGCGCGCGACCGCCTCGGGCGAGCGCATCTTCGAGATCCTGGACGAGCCTGAGGAGATCGCCGAGGAGCCTCAGGCGGCCGATCTTCCCTCCGGATCGGGACGCATTCGCTTCGAGCACGTGTCCTTCGGCTACGACCCCGAGCGGCTCGTCCTCGACGACATCGATCTCGAGATCGAACCTGATCGCAACGTGGCCGTGATCGGCCATACGGGGTCGGGCAAGACGAGCCTCACTGCCCTGGTTCCCCGCTTCTACGACGCCACTCAGGGGCGCGTGTCCATCGACGGCGTCGACGTCCGCGACGTCACGCTCGCTTCGCTTCGCCGCGAGATCGCGGTCATCTCGCAGGATCCCTTCCTCTTTTCGACGACCGTTCGCGAGAACATCGCCTTCGGGGCGCCGGTCGCGACCGACGAGGAGATCGAGGCGGCGGCTCGACTCGCCCAGGCGCACGAGTTCATCGTGGAACTGCCGGAGGGCTACGACACGGTGATCGGGGAGCGCGGGATCACTCTCTCCGGTGGACAGCGGCAGCGGATTGCGATCGCGCGGGCGATCGTCATGAACCCGCGCATCCTCATTCTCGACGATGCGACGGCTTCGGTCGACGCGACGACCGAGGCGCGAATCCGACTCGGACTGCGCGAGGCGATGAAGGGCCGGACGACGCTGATCGTGGCGCACCGCCTCTCGACCATCTCTTTGGCCGACGAGGTGCTCGTCCTGGATCACGGGCGGATCGCAGCGCGTGGCACGCGGTCCGAGCTGGCCGAGACGAGCCCCGTCTACCAGGAAATCTACGAGCACGGGATGCTCGACGAGGAGTTGGCGGCGCGGCTGGAGGCGACCGGATGAAGATGCACTCTTGGCGCGAAGCGCGACGCACGCGCGCGTTTTTACGCGTTAGGCTCGCGCCATCGGGTTGGGGAGGGTGGGTCTCCCACGATCTCTCGCCCGAGTAACTGGAGCGCCGCATGAGGGTCTGGCAGCCGGGCTCTCACCTCAGCATGGCTCGCGGCGCCGAGGTCGAGGACTGGTCGTGGCGGCGCACCGCGCGCCGGGTTTCCACGCTGGCCCGACTGGCCGCTCCGTACAAATGGCGCACGGCGCTGGCCATCGCGACCCTCCTCGCGGCGACCGCCACGTCACTCGCTCCGCCCTACCTCGCCAAGCTCGCCCTCGACGACGGCATCCGGGCGGAGAACTACCGCCGCCTCGTCGACATCGTGATCCTGTTCGTCGTCGCCGCGACTCTGAACTGGGTCATGAGCGCCGCCCAGACGTACTTCACCGGCTGGACGGGCGAGCGCATCCTCGCCGACCTGCGCAACTATCTCTTCCGCCATCTCCAGCGCCTCTCGCTCGGCTACTACGAGCGAAACCGCGCCGGCGTCATCATCAGCCGCCTGACCAACGACGTGGACGCGCTCGACCAGCTCGTCACCGACGGCGTCACGAGCCTGTTTCAGAACACGCTGATCCTCCTGGGCTCGGCGGCAATTCTCTTCGCGCTCGACTGGCGGCTCGCCCTCGCCACGCTCGCCGTTTTCCCGCTGATGGCGATCGCGACCGCGCTCTTCCGGATTTTCTCCTCGCGCGCCTATCGCTCCGTGCGCGAGCGGCTCGGGCTCGTGACCGCCACCCTCGCGGAGGACATAGCCGGCATGCGCGTCGTCCAGGCCTTCAACCGCCAGTCGGCGAACGAGCGCCACTTCCATGAGGTGAACGCGCACTACCGGGAGGCGAACCAGCGGACGGTCGTGACCAACGGCCTCTATTTCCCGTTCGTCGACTTCCTTTCCACCGCTGCGACAGCCGTCGTGCTCGGCTACGGCGGCTACCGCTACTTCGGCGGCGACATCACGATCGGAACGCTCCTCGCCTTCATGCTCTACCTCTCGAACTTCTTCGACCCGGTGCAGCAGCTCTCGCAGCTCTACAACACGTTCCTCTCCGCGACCGCGGCGCTCGACAAGATCATGGACGTGCTCGACGAGGAGCCCGAAATCGAGGACGCCCCGGGCGCGAGCGAGCTGTCCCTGATCATCGGCCATGTCCGGTTCGAGGGCGTCCGCTTCGGCTATGGCAAGGGGATCGAGGTGCTGCACGGCATCGACCTCGACGTTCCGGCCGGGACGACCGTGGCTCTCGTCGGGCACACCGGCGCCGGCAAGTCGACGATCGCCAAGCTGCTCGCGCGCTTCTACGACCCACGCGGAGGGCGGATCACGATCGACGGACAGGATGTGCGCGAGGTCACGCAGCAGAGCCTTCGTCGCCAGCTCGGGATCGTGCCCCAGGAGGGATTCCTGTTCGCCGGCAGCGTGCGCGAGAACATCGCGTTCGGCCGTCACGAGGCGACCGACGAGGAGATCGTGGCGGCGGCCGAGGCCGTCGGCGCCCACGAGTTCATCCTCGCGCTCGAGGACGGCTACGAGACCGAGGTCGCGGAGCGCGGCGCGCGGCTTTCCCTGGGACAGCGCCAGCTGGTCGCCTTCGCACGGGCTCTTCTGGCCGATCCGCGCATCCTCATCCTCGACGAGGCCACGTCGAGCGTCGACATCGGCACCGAGCGGCGTATCGAGATCGCTCTCCGCCGTCTGCTCGCCGGAAGAACGGCATTCATCATCGCCCATCGCCTGTCCACGATCCGCAACGCAGATCTCATCGTCGTCCTCGAGCACGGTCAAATCGTGGAACAGGGCACGCACGACGAGTTGATCGCGCGTGAGGGACGGTATCTTTCGCTCTACGGCGACTGGGCGTCAGCCGCCGCGTGATTTAGGGTTCCCGCTCATGGAGGCAGGAGCGGTCATCGGGAAGGCGTGGGCGATGTACAAGGCGCATTGGCGGCACCTGCTTCCGATCGCCCTCGTCGTCTACGTGCTCATCTCGTTGCTGTCGCTGCTCCTCGTCGTGCTGCTCGGCTGGTTCGGCGCCATTCTCAGCGCGCTCGTAGCCCTCGCCGGGATCTTCTGGCTGCAGGGAGCGCTCGTCGTTGCGATCGACGACGTCCGCGACGGACGAGCCGACCTGGACATCGCGCAAACCCTCGACCGGGTCCTTCCCCGCCTAAACACCCTCGCGCTCGCCGGAGTCCTCGCGGCGATCGGCATCACGATCGGGTTCATCCTCCTGATCGTCCCCGGCCTCTTTCTGCTGACGATCTGGCTCTTGATCGTGCCGGTGATCGTGCTCGAAGGATGCGGCGTGACTGACTCGTTCGGGAGGAGCCGAGAGCTCGTGCGGGGCTACGGCTGGTCGGTCTTCGGCGTGATCGTGCTGACGGTCCTCATCATCCTCGGCGTCGAGATCGTCACGGGCCTCGTCCAGAGCGCGCTCGACAGCCGCTGGGCGAGCGTCCTCATCGACATCATCACCTCTGCGGCGACCGCGCCGTTCCTGGCGCTCGCCTGGACGCTCACGTACTTCGAGCTCCGCCGGCTCAAGGAAGCGGAACCCGCAGCCTCCGTCTAAGCTCGGCTCGTGTCCGAGCTCGATAAGGAGACGCAGGAGCGGATCGAAGATCCGGTCTCCGAGCAGGCCGAAGAAGAAACGCGCCTGACGCCGGCCGAGGCGGTCGCGCAGATGCGGATCAAGGTGCCGACCCGCGCGAACCGCAAGCTGGCGGCCCTCGTCGACCGGGTCAATGCGGACGACCAACTCAAGGCGTGGTGGCACGTCTCGAACATCAACGCCGTCAAGCGCCTCGAGATCAACGACCACTCCTGGGTGCACATCCAGATCGTGACGAACATCGCGCTCAAGCTCCTGCGCCAGCTGACCAAGCACGGAGTCGAGCCGGCGATGGTGCGCGACTACGGCATGAGTTCGGACGAAGCCGAGGTCGTCGTCGTTCTCGGCGCGCTCCTCCACTGCGTCGGCATGTCGGTCCACCGCGAGCGCCACGAGGACTGGAGCCTCCTCCTGTCCGAGCCGAAGATGGCCGAGCTCCTCGACGGCCTCTACGACGATCCCGAGCGCACCGTCATCACCGTGGAGGTGCTCGGGGCGATCACTAGCCACCGCGAGGACGGAAAGCCGCTCACCCTCGAAGGCGGGATCGTCCGCGTCGCCGACGCGCTCGACATGGCGAAGGGGCGGTCGCGGATCCCCTTCGAGCACGGCCGCGTCTCGATTCATTCGCTCTCCGCCGCGGCGATCGACAGCGTCCAGATCAAGGACGGCGAGCGCGCGCCGATCCTGATCGAGATCGCGATGAACAACTCCTCGGGCGTCTACCAGGTCGACGAGCTCCTGAAAGCGAAGCTGCGCGGCTCGGGCCTCGAGCCGTACGTGGAGGTCGTGGCGCGGATCGACACGGACGCCGAGAAGAGCCTCATTCCGCTCTATCGCCTCGAGCTCTGAAAAACCACCGGCCGCTACAATGGCCGCGCCCTTGCGGGGTCGTCTAATGGTAGGACGCCTGACTCTGGATCAGGTAGTCAAGGTTCGAATCCTTGCCCCGCAGCCTCTGTTCCAGAAAGGGTGAGGGCCGCCCGGGAGGACGGCCCTCGATGAGGAGAGGAACGACGCTTTTGCGGCAAAGCGCCGGACCCTTACTTCCTCGGCAGGAAGGCCACTCCTCTTTAGAGGTCGTTTCAGGATGGGGCCTCGCCGTCGGAGCGCGATGGGCGATGCGAGGCAAGGACGCAGGGAGTGCCCGTATCGAGAGAGATACGGGCATGACCGAGGACGCCGCATCGCGCAGTCCAGCGTGCTCCGGCGGCTCAGGTCTTCATTCTGAGACGGCCTCTTAGGCCGGAAGGCGGACGGCCTCGGCGGGGTCGTACCAGAGCGTGACCGCGTCGCCCGCCACGATCCCGCTCGCCGAGCGGGCGGGCGCCTCTGCGACCAGGCGCCCCAGGCCTTCCGACTTGCACGCGACCCGGACCGTCGTCCCGAGGAAGACGACGTCCTCCACGACCGCGGGAATCGTCACGACGAGCGGGCCGGCGCCGTTCGGCGACCCGATGCCCACACTCGCCGGGCGGACGACCAGCACACGGCCGGCGCTGTCCTCGAGCAGGTTGCACTCGCCGAAGAAGCGGGCCACGAAGGCGTCCGCCGGCCGCTCGAAGAGCTCGCGCGGCGTGCCCTCCTGGAGCAGGCGGCCGTCACGCAGGACGCCGACTCGGTCGGAGAGGATGAGCGCCTCCTCCTCGTCGTGCGTCACGTGGAGGACGGTGACGCCAGTTTCTCGGTGGATGCGGCGAAGCTCGTCCTGGAGCTCGATCCGAAGCGCCCGGTCCAGCGCGCCGAGCGGCTCGTCCATGAGGAGCACTCGCGGCCCGAACACGAGCGCGCGCGCGAAGGCGACCCGCTGCTGCTGTCCGCCCGAGAGCTCCGTCGGCGCACGGTCGCCTAGCCCTTCGAGCCGCACGAGCCCGAGGGCATGCTCGACGCGGGCGCGCCGGTCACGCTTGGGCACGCGGCGCATTCGCAAGGGGTACGCGATGTTGTCGGCAACGCTCATGTGCGGAAAGAGCGCGTAGTGCTGGAAGACGAACCCCACCCCCCGCTCCGCCGGCGAAAGCGCGGAGACGTCCTGCCCGTCGATGAGCACCCGTCCCGCGGTCGGCGCCTCGAAGCCCGCGATCATGCGCAGGATCGTCGTCTTGCCGGAGCCGCTCGGGCCGAGCAGCGTGAGGAGCTCGCTCGGCTCCACCCGGAGATCGACACCGTCCACGGCGGTCACCGAGCCAAAGGCCTTCCGCAAGCCGACCAGCTCGAGGGGGCGCGTCACGCGGCCCGCCTTCGTAGGAGCGCGAGGCCGGCGAGCAGCACCGCAGTACCTGCAGTCAGGAGCATGCCGACCGCAGCGATCGCGGGGTCGACTCCTTCGCGCACGTCCTGGAAGATCGCCCGCGGCAGCGTCTCATACCCGATCCCGGCGACGAAGCTCGTGACGACCACCTCGTCGAAGGACGTCAGAAACGCGAGGACGAGAGCCGCGACGAGCGCCGGCAGGAGGATCCGGGCTGTCACGTCGAGAAGGGCCCGGGCGCGTCCGGCTCCGAGGCTCATGGCCGCGCGCTCGAGATCCCGCGGAACCCGGGCGATCGAGGCGTTCAGAACGAGAACGACGAAGGGCAGCGCGAGCACGCTGTGCGCCAGGATCAGGCCGCCCGCGGTCCCGAGGACGTGCAGGCGCGCGAAGACGATGTAGAGGGCGACCGCGAAGGCAAGCGAGGGCACGAGGAGCGGGCCCACGGCCAGGGCTTGCAGGAACTGCCGGCCGCGAATGCTCGTCCGGTTGAGCGCCACGACCGCCAGGGCGCCGGCCAGGAGCGCAATGGCGGCGGAGGCCGAGCCGACGACGAGCGACCGGCCGAGCGCCGGCATCCAGCGGTCGCCGAAGAGCGCCTCGCGGTACTGGCGCAGGCCCCAGTCGCCGGGGGGAAACGAGACCGACGATTCGTCGGAGAACGAGAGCACGCCCATCACTGCGGTCGGCGCGAACATGAAGGCCACGATCACGGCGACGACGAAGTAGCGCACGGAACGACCGGCCGCCCGCGTCACGTGAGCACCCGCTGGAGACGGCGCCAACCGACGAGCAGCACGGCGGCCAGGACAATGGCGAGCCCCCCGGCTACCAGGGCGAAGGAGGCCGCTGCGGCGCTCGGAAGGTCGAAGAGCGCGTTGATCTCCTGGTCGATCACGGTGGCGACGAAGGGGCTTCCCGGCCCGCCAAGAACCGTGGGAGTGACGTAGAACCCGGACGCGACGACGAAGACGAGTGTCGCGGTCGCAACGATGCTCGGGCCGGCAAGGGGCAGCGCGACCGAGGAGAGAGAGCGTGCGTAGGAGGCGCCGAGGCCGCGCGCCGCGTGCAGGAGGTCCTCGTCGATGAGGACGAAGGCCGCGTAGAGCGGGAGCGCCGCAAACGGGATCAGCGAGTGGGTCATCCCGAGGACGACGGCCGCGTCGTTGTACAGGAGCCGTACCGGGCCGTCGGTGATCCCGAGCGTCTGGAGGGCGTCGTTCACTAAGCCGTTTCGCTGCAGCAAGAGCGTGAGGGAGTAGTTCCGCACGATCACGCTCGTCCAGAGCGGGAAGAGCAGCGTGGCCCAGAGAAGGCTCCGGTAAAGGCGCGAGCTCGCGTTTCGGAGCTCCCAGGCGAGAAACCCGCCGATCGCGACGGCGAGGAGCGTGACGATCGCGCTCACCTCGACGGTGTTCTCGAAGGCCCGCCGGGCAACGCCCCGGGACAAGAGGTCGCCGTAGCCGCCGAGCGAGGTCCACAGGAGCCAGCCGAGCGGCACGACGAACCCCACCAGCAGCATGACCGTGAGCGGGGCCAGAAGAAGGAGCGCCGCTCCCGGGCCGAGGTCCTGGCGCCATGCCCTGGTACGCGGAAAGGCCGCCTCGGGGACGGCTACCGAGTCAGCCACTCCTGCCATCGCCGGAAGACCTCGTCACGGTTCGCGGCGACCCAGTCGAAATCGACCTTCACCTGGTTGGCGGAGTTCGTTGGCGCTGTCGGCAGCGCGTTCGCGATCTCGGCGGGCACGTTTGCGTACGCGTCCGGCATGTCGATGCCGTTTCTACGCTCGGTGATGTAGTCGCCGACGATCGCCGGATGCGTGGCGTACCACTCCATGAGCGCGTACGCAGCCTGTGCGTTCGGCGCGCCCTTGGGGACAACCCAGAGCTCGCGGGCGAGGAGGGCCCCCTCGAACTCGACCTCGATTCCCTTGCCCTCGGAGGCGAGCGTGGCTGCGCGGCCGGACCAGATCGGCCCGAGGGCGACCTCGCCGTCGCGGAAGATCTGCTCGGCCTGCTCGGAGTTCGTCCACCAGACGTCGATCGAGTCTCGGATCTCGTCGAGCTTGCGAAACGCGCGGTCGACGTCGAGCGGAAAGATCTCCTCCGGCGAAACTCCGTCCGCCTCCAGGGCGAAGACGAGGTTGTCGAGCCACCCGTCGGCATACATGGTGCGCGGGCCCTTGAACCGCTCGGTGTCCCAGAAGTCGGCCATCGTCCTGGGACAGGGGTTCACGAGCCTCGAGTTGCAGACGAGGACCGACGAATAGTCGATGAACGGCACGCCGTAGTCGGTGACCGCGCCCGGCCCGAACCGCGGCACGAGCTTCGCTTTCACCTCGGGCGGAAGGGGCTCGATCAAGCCGTCCTGCTCGAGGACGACGATGTCTTCCTCCTCGGCGCGGATGAGGCTCCAGGGGACGTTGCCCGCCTGCTCGGCCGCCCTCAGCTTGGCGACGATGTTCTCCGAGGAGGCATCGAGCTTGACCTTCACGCCCGTCTCCGTGGCGAAGGGCTTGAACATGAGCTCGTCGGCGAGCTCATCGCTGCCGCTGCCGAAGCCCGAGTAGACGACCGTGCCGCTCGGGCGAGAGCCTGTCGCCGCTTCCTCCCCAGCCCCGCCGCAGCCGGAGGCGAGCAAGAGGGCCCCGAGGCAGCCAGCGAGGGCGAGCCGCCTCACGAGGCCACCGCGACGGCTTCTCGCTCGTTCGACCGGCCGGTGGCTTCGAAGCCGTCCCCGTCGACGAACTGGCGCTGGAAGAGCTCCAGGGTGAGGAGCACACCGAGCGGCTGGGTGTGACGGCCGCGACCCACGAGCGTCTCGTCCACCATCCGGCGCACGGCCTCCTCGCGCACCTGACCGCGAGCGAGGGTACGCGCCTCGAGCAGGATCCCGAGGAGCTCGGGGCCGCCTGGGCGGCGGAGATCGGATGCGTAGTCCCCGAGCCCGGCGCGCACGGGCCACCAGCGCGGCCCGAGCGTCGAGTCGACACGGCTGCGGAGGCTGCGCCGGGCACGAACCCGGAGCTCGGCTGCCTGCCGCCGGCGACCGCCGAGACCGGGTGGGATCTCGTCACGCGTGTTGGCGACCGCGGCGAGCTCCGGAAAGCGGCGGAGATACGCCTTTTGAATTGCTCCGGTGACGCGGAGGTGCTCGGGCATCCGCCGCAGAGTGTCCACGAGCGCGTGGTCGTCGTATGGATCTCGCGGCCCGAGGTCGTCGGCGAAGAGCTCCGCTCCGGGCCAGATCTTCCGGGACTGGCCGTTGAAGGTCACTTGCCGGGCGCGCTCGAGCGGCATTCCCTCCTCAGCGTCGAGGAGGCGGCGG
>JBDTRS010000075.1:0-11048 GCA_039931575.1 Gaiellaceae bacterium | reverse complement strand
GGGATAGGCTCGCCCTCCGATGAGAAGGTCGGAGATCACGATCGATCTCGCCGCGCTCAAGAAGAACGCGGCCAGACTGGCCGCCGCCGTGGGCGGTGCGGAGCTCTGGGCGGTGGTCAAGGCGGACGCCTACGGACACGGCGCCGTCGACTGCGCGCGCGCGGCGCTCGAGGCCGGAGCCCGCGCGCTCTGCGTCGCGACAGCGCAGGAGGGCGCTGCCCTGAGGCCGGGCTTTCCAGGCGTTCGGATCCTCGTCTTGGGGCCGCTCGCCGAGGGCGAGGAACAGATCGCGCGCGCAGCCGGCCTCGAGGTCGCGGTCTCTTCGCCTCGTTTCCCCGACGGCTTGCCTGTGCACCTGAAGGTCGACTCCGGGATGGGACGCTTCGGGATGTCCGCGGAGGAAGCGGCTGCAGTCGACCCCGAGCACGTCGTCGGGGTGATGAGCCACCTTGCGACTGCCGACGAGGCCGATCCTTCGTTCGCCCGGGAGCAGACGAAGCGCTTCGCTCAGGTGGCGGAGCGCTTCCCGGCGGCTGTCAAGCATCTCGCGAACAGCGCGGCCGCTCTGCGCCTGCCGGAGACTCGCTTCGACGCCGTCCGCTGCGGGGTCGCTCTCTACGGTCTGTCGCCCTTCGGCGACGACCCGGCGGAGCACGGCCTCGACCCCGTCCTTCGGTGGGACAGCTACGTGGCCGCCGAGAGGACCCTCGCCCCGGGCGAGAGCACCGGCTACGGCCGCCGTTTCGTCGCTCGTGAGGCGACGAAGGTCGGCCTCGTCCCGGTCGGGTACGGGGACGGTTTCCGCAGGGGTCTCACCGGAGCCGAGGTGCTTGTCGCCGGCGCGCGCAAACGCGTCCTCGGCACGGTCTCGATGGACTCGTTCGCTGTCGAGCTCGGACCGTCCGGTGCGGGCGAGCCCGTCACCCTGATCGGGGACGGCCTGCTCGCGGAGGAGCACGCACGCCACCTCGGCACGCTCAACTACGAGATCACGTGCGGCATCGTGAGCGACCCGGCGCGCGCGGACCGGCGGGTGCGCGATGGATAGCCGCATTCGCACCGCCGTGGCCGGCGTGCAGGCCTACGTCGTCGGCGGGGCGGTTCGCGACGAGCTCCTCGGGCGCCCCATCGTCGACGTCGACGTGGCCACCCCCGACCCCGAAGTCGCGGCCCGGATCTACGCGGGCCTCGCCAAGGGAGCCATCTTCCCGCTCTCGGAGAAGCACGGAGCCTGGCGCGTCGCCTTCAAGGACGGCCAGACGGTCGACTTCACTCCGCTCGCCGGCAGCATCGAGGACGACCTGAGCACGCGCGACTTCACGCTCAATGCGATCGCGCAGCCCGTCACGGGCGGGGAATACGTCGATCCGTTCAACGGGCGCGCCGACCTGGAAGCACGCACGCTTCGCGCCGTGTCCGAGGCCGTCTTCGAGGACGACCCGCTCCGGCTCCTGCGGGCGGTCCGTCTCGAGGACGAGCTCGGCGTGAAGCTCGACGAGGCGACGGAGGAGCTGGTGCGCCGCCACGCGGAGCTCGTGGACCGGCCCGCCGGCGAGCGCATCCTGGCCGAGCTCGAGCGCCTGTCGCCCGACGGTTTCGCCCGCGCAGAGGGACTGGGGCTGCTCTTCCCGCTCGGCGGCTCGCTCGAGCGCCTGGAATCCGTGGACATGGTCGACTCGCCGGGCTATCTCCTGGTCGTGATCTTCGGGGAGAACCTCGGACGCCTGCCGGTCTCGAACGAGCTGCGACGCTTCGCGCGCACGCTCCTCCGCGCGGAGCGGCCCGAGGACGACTCACCGCGGGCAATTCATCGCTTCCGCCGCGCGACCGAGCCCTGGGCGCTCACAGCCCTTGCCTTCCTCGGCGCGACCGACCTCTACGAGCCCGTTCGCGCGGCTCGCAGCGCGGAACCGGACGAGCCGCTCCTGCGCGGCGACGAGCTCGGTATTCCGCCCGGCCCGGAGGTGGGCCGTCTCCTCGATCTGATCGCCGAGGAGCGGGCCGTCGGCACCGTGACGACCCGGGAGGATGCGCTGCGCCTGGTCGAGCGCGAGCGCTCTACTGACGCCACTTGATCGAGCAGCCGACGGCCGGCGTCTCGCGCTCGCGCGGCTCATTTCCGGCCAGGACGGCCTCGAGCGCAGCTCGTAGGTAGGGGTCGGCCGTAGCGGGATCCTTGTGGTCGGAGTCGGGCGCGCCGTGGTATGCGAGCCGGTGGTCGGCGTCGAAGACGAAGACCTCGGGCGTGCGGGCCGCCCCGTAGGCCTGGGCGACCTCCTGGGTCTCGTCATAGAGGAAGGGGAAGACAAAGCCCTTCTCCTGGGCTCGGCTCTCCATGTCCTCGAGGCTGTCTCCGAGATACCCGGCGTTCGAATTGATCGCCACCACGCCGGCCTGCCCGCCGTACTCGCGCGCGGCGTCGTTGATCCGGTCCTCCCACGCGACGACGTACGGGCAGTGGCAGCAGGAGAAGATGACGGCGAGCGGCCGGCCGTCGTAGTCGCCGGCCGAGTGCCTGGCTCCGTCCAGTCCGGGGAGCTCGAAGTCCGGCGCGGGGTCTCCGAGCGCGAGTCTGGCCACGGCGCAATGCTATCGGCGTGGGCCCGCTCTACGATGCCGTTGCGTTCGGGATGTGGGCCTACACCCGCGCGGCCTTCCGGGTGCGCACGTTCGCCCCGCAAGCATTTCGGCTCGCGCCGCGGACCCTCATCGTCGTCACACACCGGCGTGAGACCGACGTCCCGCTCATCGCGCCTGAGCTCTACTTTCGCGCCTCGCTCTGGCGTCACCGGAGCGAGGGCATGCACTTCGCGGCGCGGGACGACATGTTCCTGCGCGGCTTCTTCGCCGGCTTCCCGCCGGACCTCTCCAGCCGCACGCGACGGCTCCTCTTCCCGATCGGAGTCGGCCGCTTCCTCCCACTCCTGGCCGTGCACCCGATCTCGAGCGCGAGCGTGGCTCGGCTCGTCGAGCTCCTTCAAACCGCGCCCGAGGCCGAGCTCGCAGCGGTCGTTCCCCAGCCGCTCCTGGCCACGCTGCGCGAGCGGAGCGCCGAACGAGGCCTACCGCTCCCTCGCCTGGGGCGCGATGTGCTCCGTGGGCAGTACGCGGACCTCCTGTGGGAGCCGGTGTCGCGAGGGGAGGGGCCGGAGAGCTTCTGGCGGGCTCGCGCGGCGCGCGCGACCTCGGACTTTCGCGAGCTCGTGGAGCTCGTGCGCGGAGGTGGAAGCGTGGTCGTCTTCCCCGAGGGGCGGCCTTCACCCGACGGAGAGATCGGCCCGCTTCGCCGCGGCCTCGATGCGCTCATTCGGCGCGCGAAGCCCGAACGGCTCTTGCCGGTGACGCTCGCCTACGATCCGCTTGTCCGCGGCCGCACCGAGGTCGTGGTCGTCATCGGGGAGCCGATGGAGCCGCCGAGCACGGACGTCGAGGACAGGGTGCTCGCCCGCCTGAGGCGCGCGACTCCCCTGACGAGCGGCCAGTACGTGGCTCACGAGCTCGCGGCCGGGCGCGAGCCGCATCCGTCCGGGCTCGCGGCCGAAGTCGAGCGCGCGCGGGCGGAGGGCCGCTTCTTCGACCCGGCGCTGATCGACCCGGCGAGTCGGGCAAAGAAGGTGGCGGAGGCGCGGGCCGCCGCGGAGCAGAAGCCGGCCGAGCTCCCATTCCTCGCCCGCGAGTTCGAAAGCGCCCGGGTCTAGAGCTGCCGCTTAGGCGGGGCGGTTCGCCGCCGGCCGGCCCCGGCGGAAGAGGCCCGGGAAAGCCGGCCGCACGAGCACCGCGCCGAGCAGGGTCACCGGGATCACGGTGAGCACATGCATGGTGATCACGAACGCGGTTGCCTTGTCGGTCGGTACGTCGATCCCCTTCGCCGCCACGAGCGTCAGGTAGTCGAACGTGCCGATGCCGGCCGCCGTGGCCGGGACCGCGAGCGCGAGGTTCCCGATGCCTTCGAGGAGGAAGTAGCCGCCGACGGCGATGTCGATGTCGTAGGCCTGCCCGACGATGTAGTACATCGCCACGTCCGCGAGCCACATGGCCGCAGAGGTGGCGAAGATGAGGAAGGTGCGGCTCCGCCCGCGAAAGGCGCCGAGGCCCTCGACGAAATGCGCCGCCGCGCGCGCCGCCCGGGTGTGCCACCGCGGCGGCAGGAACCTCGTCAGACGCCACACGAATCGCTCGGTTCGCTCCGTGTCCCTGGCGGCCCAGCGCACGAGGATCACGCCGAGGAGCGTCCCCGCCGAGAGCGCGATTCCGGTGAGGAGGATCGGGCCGCCTTCGCCGAGCATCAGCGTCCCGAGCAGGATCCAGACGGACAGCACGACGCCGTCGAGCAGCCGTTCGGCGAAGAGCGTCCCGGCGGTGACGAACGCGGGGACATTGCGTTCGCGCATGGACTCGATGCGCAGGAGGTCACCGCCGCGGGCGGGCAGGATGTTGTTGGCACCGCGCCCGACCGCGATCGTCGAGAAGAGCTTGCGCTTTGGGATCGTGTAGCCCGCGCCCGCGAGCAGGTACTTCCAGCGCAGCGTCATGAAGAAGATGTTGACGCCGATCAACCCGAGAGCGGCCAGCATCGTCCAGCCGGGGAGCGACACGATCTCGTGCCAAGCATCGCCGAGGTCGACCTCGCGCAGGAAGAGCCAGAGAAAAGCTCCGGTCGCCGCCGAGCCGATGACGAGCCGGAGCATGGTGCGGCGCCACGACGGGGTCATTCGGGATAAGTATGTCGCCTGCGATGGGAAGGGGCACGGAAAAGCGCGGGTTTTCAGCGCGCCGCGAGGTCGCGATCGGCCTCGGTGTCTACGGCGCGTATCTGCTCGTGAGGCGGCTCGTCGTGAACGAGGATGGGCGACGCCGTGCGGCCGCCAACGCCGAGCGGATCGTCGGGCTCGAGCGGGGCCTCGGGATTCACGTGGAGCCGGAGCTGCAGGCCATTCTGCTACCGCACCGGCGCGTCGTCGCCATCCTCAACGTGGCCTATGTGACCCTCAATGTCGGGCTGACCGTCGGCTGGCTCATGCGCCTCTTCAAGCAGCGCGACCCCGAGTTCCACCGGCTGCGGCGTGCGGCCGTGCTGGTGACCTTGGGCGCCCAGCCGGTCTTCCTCCTCTTCCCGGTCGCGCCCCCGCGGACGCTCGATCACCTGGTCGACACGATCGCCGACGTCTCGGGCGTCGACCTCGATGCCGGTTTCGTGGCCCAGCTCTATGACCCGATAGCCGCCATGCCGAGCATCCACATCGCCTATGCCGTCGTCACGGCGGCCGGGATCGCCGAGACCAGTCGCTCGGGCCTGGCGCGGGCACTGGCGCCGGCGTACCCGCCCGCAGTCGCGTTTGTGATCTTCACGACGGCGAACCACTACGTCCTCGACGCCGTGGCAGGGGCTGCACTCGCGCTCGCCGGCCTCAGAATCGCCCGCGCGCTCGGCTAGCAATGCGCGCCAGCGTCCCGGGGGCGAGAGCCTGCAGCAGGCCGGCGGCGCGGAGCCCGCGCGGCACGAAGACCTCGCGCCGGTCTCGTTCCACCGCACGGACGATGGCCTTGGCGACCTGCTCTGGCTCGAGCACGGCGTGGCGCGCAAAGCGGCGCTCAAGCAGGCGGCGCTGGGGGAAGCCTGTGGTCTCGACCGGCCCGGGATTGACCGTGTGGACGCGGATCCCCCGCGGGGCGAGCTCGACCGCGCTGCTCCGCGAGAACGCAATCTGCGCATGCTTCGCGGCCGCGTAGGGCCCCGACGAGCCGTGCGCGACCGTCCCCGCGACCGAGACGACGTTGACGACGTCGGCCGGCGCCGCCGCCTCGAGGAGCGGCAGGAAGGCTCGCAGGCACCAAACCCCACCGAGGTAGATCGTGCGGACGAGCTCCTCGATGCGATCGGGGTCGAGCTCGAGGAAGCCCTTGCGGCCGGCTAGCCCCGCGTTCGAGACGAGGAGGTGGACGGCCGGGTGGCGCTCCCCGATGCGCCGGGCGACCTCCTCCACCTGGGCCCGGTCACCCACGTCGCACGGCTCGTGCTCGGCGCCGAGCTCCCTGGCGACGCGTTCCAGGCGCTCCTCGCCCCGCGCAAGGAGAACGCACTTCCAGCCGCGTCGTCCGAGCGTCCGCGCCGTGGCCGCGCCGATGCCGCTCGACCCCCCTGTGACGACCGCGACCCGCACGCTCCGACAATAGACTCCCCGCGCGTTGGCTGATTTCACCGGCAAGCGTGGGCTCGTCCTCGGCGTCGCCAACCGCCGGTCGATCGCGTGGGCGATCGCCCAGAAGCTGGCGGCGGGCGGCGCAACGCTCGCGTTCACCTACCAGGGCGAGCGCATCGAGAAGGGCGTCCGCGAGCTAGCGGACTCCGTCTCGAGCCCGCTCGTGACCGAGTGCGACGTTCGCTCCGACGAAGGCCTCGAGCGCGTATTCGCCGAAGTCGGCGAGGCCTTCGGGGGAGAGCTCGACCTCCTCGTCCACTCGGTCGCCTTCGCCGACGCGCGCGACCTCGAGGGCCGCTTCACGGACACACCACGGGACCGTTTCTGGCTTGCGCTCGACGTCTCCGCGTATTCGCTCGTGGCGGCCTCGCGCCTCGCCGAGCCGTTGATGGAGGCGGCGGGCGGCGGGTCGATCCTCACGATGACCTACCTCGGCGGCGAGCGGGCGGTGCCCCATTACAACGTCATGGGCGTCGCGAAGGCGACCCTCGATTCATCGGTCCGCTACCTGGCCTCGGATCTGGGGCAGAAGAACATTCGCGTGAACGCCGTCTCGGCGGGCCCCGTGCGCACGCTCGCCGCGCGTTCGATCGCGGGCTTTCCGACCATGGAGGCGATCGTCGAGGAGCGCGCGCCGCTCCACCGGCCGATCGACGCGGACGACGTCGGCGCCGCCGCCGCCTTTCTCCTCTCGGACGAGGCGCGGAACGTGACCGGAACGACGCTCTACGTCGACTCCGGATATCACGCTATGGGCATGTAGAAGCAGGAAGGGCTAGTCGAGCCGGAGCCCGGGGCGCGAGGCGTCGAAGACGAGCGCGTGCCAGGCGGCGTCGTCGAAGCGGACGCGAACCGTGGACGGCCCTAGCACCTCACGATCGAAGAGGACGCTCCCCTCGGCGGAGACGAGGAGGTGGGTCGATGCCTCGGCCGCGACGCGCAGGTCGAAGGGCCCAGTCCCGAAGAGCCAAAGGGCGGCCTGGCGCTCAGTCATGGCTCGGTCGCTCCAGCCGCTGCAGAGGACGGGCTGGGTGCGAGGCGGCTCGGCGAACGCGGGGGCTGAAGACGAGCTACCGGGCGCAAAGAGCGTGACGGCGCCGCCGCGGGCGAGCGGCTGCCAGCCCGCTTCGGTGAGGCCGCGCCAGGCGAACCAGGCGGAGGCGTCCTTGCTCTGCCGGTAGACACCGCTGTGGAAGAGGATGCGGCCGACTCCGAGATCGGCGAGGGCTGCGCGGTCTCCCGGGAGCCAGACGCCGCACGAAAGGCGGCCGTAGGTCAGGGCGAACTCGTGGGCCTGCTTCGGGGCGAGGCTGTTGTAGCCGGCCGGGCGCTCGCGTCTCGACTGCAGCTCGTAGTAGTCGTAGACGCTCCCGAAGTGGATGCTCGGGTCGAAAAGCGGGAGCTCGAGGGTGCGGCCCGGCCCGCTCAGGCGCGCGTAGGCGCCGTTGGCGGGATCTGCGGCCGTCGCGGAGACCGGCTGGGCACCGAGGTCGAGCGCGACGAGGAGGAGGAGGGCGCCGGCAACCGGGGCTGCGCGGCGCCCCGCACGGCGCACGGCTTCGGCTACGGCGTAGGCCACCAGGGCGGCGAGCGCCAGGTTCGCAATCGGCATGAAGCGCTCGGGGACACGGGGAAAACGGAGGGGCGGGAAGGCGTGCCAGAGCGCCGAGTAGGTGGGCAGGTTCGTCCCCAGAGCGAGGAGGATGGGGAGGAGGGCGCCAAGACCGAGGAGTAGCGCGAGCCCTCGCCTCTTTCGCGCGAGGAGCACGAGGCCCGCGAGCGCGAGCAGCGGAGTGAGCCACCCGATGTAGACGAACTCCTCGCTCCCCGGCCGGTGCCAGCGGTTGAGAAAGTCGGGCCATTCGGCCTCGAAGCGGCGGACGTCCGTGAGCGAGCGCCCGGCGTCCTCCGGCGATCCGGCGATGAGCGTGTAGCGGACGACCAGGCCGGTCACGGCGGCGACGAGGGCGCCCCCGGCTGTCCACGCGAGCGCGACGGGCCGACGGCGCAGGACGGCGTAGGCGAGGAGGAAGGGGACTGCCCCGAGCGCAAGGTGGAGCTGGCCCGCGAGCGCGATCGAGGCGACCCCCGCTGCGGAGAGCGCGCCCCAGGCGTGCGCCCGCCCGGGAGTGGTGGCCGCGCGCGAGCGTTCGATCGCGAGGAGCGAGAGCGGGAGGAAGAGCGCCGCCCACCCGAGCACGTGGCCCGATGCGCTCTGGTCGAGCCGGTAGGGCGCAACGGCGAAGGCCAGCCCTCCGACGGCCGCTCCCCAGGTCTCGAGGCCGATGGAGCGAAGCCACGCGTAGGTGAGAAGCCCTGCAGCCACGACCGTTGCGAGCAGAAGCAGGTTCCAGGCAATCACCGGGCCGAAGAGGGCGTCGAGCGGCCAGAAGGCAAGGCCGAACGGCCAGGCCCCCAGCACCGTCTGGTGCTCGACGAGCGGCTGGAAGCTGTAGGGATCCTTCCAGGGAGCGGCGCCCTGCCCGAGCTGGTGGCCGACGAGCCAGAAGCGGTACACCGTCTGCAGATGGTCTCCTGCCGGCGGCTCGCCGTAGCCATCGCCGCCACTGGCCATGAAAGCGCTGTCGAAGGAACCGATTGCGGGCCACGTGGCCGCCAGGGCGGCCACCGTGTAGAGCGCGGTCAGGAAAGCGAGCGGGCGGCTGCCAGCAGCTCGTCGAAGTCGGGGACTTGCCCATGCTCGTACCGCCATGCTCCGCGGATGATGCCCTCTCCGTTCACCAGGAAGGCGCTCCGCTCGGATACGTCCTGCAGGCCGCGGTAGTCGTGGGCGACCCCGAAGCCTCGGGTGGCGTCCCCGTTCCAGTCCGAGAGGAGCGTCACATCGAGGTCGAGCGCCTGCGACCAGGCGACGTGCGACCACGGGCTGTCGCGCGAGATGCCAAAGACCATGACTCCGGCCACTTCGAACTCGGCACCCCTGTCACGCAGGAGCGTGAACTCGTCCGTTCAGGTGCTCGACCAGTCGAAGAGGTAGAAGAGGAGGACGTAGGGCGAGCGCTCCGAGAGGTCCCGGAGCTCGGCGTCGTCGCGTGGCGTCAGCCAGACGCGCGCCGCGGGCACCTGCTCGCCGACCGCGATCATCCCGCCGGCGCCAGCGCGGCTTCGGTTGCGTCGGCGATCTCGCTCACGACCTCGACGATGTCCCGGTTGGCGTTGAAGACGCGGAGCTGGCGGTCGGCGCCGTTCCCCTTGCCGAGGATCGCGCGGATGCCCTCCAGCTCCCGCTCCGCGCCGAGCTCGCGGGCGTGCGGCTCGATGTCCCGCAGCGTGCGCCGGATGAGCTGCGCGACGGGGACTCGGTTGCGCCTGCCGGTGACGAGGTCCATCACTGGCGCCTCGAGCCCGTAGCGAGCGCCCAGCCACTTGTTCTCCGAGATGAGGATGCGATGGAAGGACGGGAGCTCGGTGCCAGCGTCGTAGAGCTCCGAGTAGTGCTTCACGAGCGCCTGGACATACGCGGTGAGCGCGACGGTCTCCTCCACGCGCGTGACCGCGTCCATCACGCGGATCTCGATGGTCCCGAAGCGGGGATGGAGGCGGATGTCCCACCAGATGTGTGTGTAGTCGGCGATGCAGCCCGTCTTTTCGAGCTGGCCCACGACCTCCGCATAGTCAGCGTAGTTGCGAAAGCGGGGCGGAGGGCCCGACCGGGGGAAGGCGGCGAAGACCATCTGGCGGCTCGACGCCAGCCCGGTGGGCTCGCCTCGCCAGAACGGTGAGTTGGCCGAGAGCGCGAGGAAGTCCGGCAGGTGGAGGAGGAGGGCGTTCGTCACGTGGATGGCCTTCTCGGGATCGTCGACCGCCACATGGATGTGAAGGCCGAAGATCAGCTCGCGCCGCGCGATGTACTGGAGCTGGTCGACGAGGTTGCGGTAGCGGTCGCGCGCGGTGATCCGCTGGCGCTCGAAAAGACTGAAGGGATGCGTTCCGGCCGAGCCGACGCGCATGCCCCGCTCCTTGGCGACGCCGCTCACGAGCGAGCGCAGCTTACGGAGTTCGGCGTCGACGTCCGCCACGGTCTTGCAGATCGGGGTTGAGATCTCCACGACCGACTGCATCAGCTCGGGCCCCACTCGGTCGGTCATCTCTCCGTTCTGCATCGCCGTCAGGACCGTGTCCACATGCTGAACGAGATCGAAGGTCGTGCCGTCGAGGAGCATGTACTCCTCTTCGACCCCGAGCGTGAACGGGTCGCCGGCCCCGAACCGGTGGTCGAGCACGCTCCCGCCCGGAGCGAAGCTCTTGCCCGTGATAGAGGCGGGATAGATCTGTTTCATGCGGCGAAAAGACTCTATCCGCCTCCCCAGGGAAGAAAAACGTCCGCTCTCCCGTCTCGTTGTCAATCGAAGAGCGTCAGACGAAGGGAGCAGAAAGATGCGCAGCAATCGGAGACGGAACTGGATCATCAAGCGGCTCGCTCTCGGGCTCGCCGTCGCGGCCTTCGCGGCGCCGGCGGCACAGGCGAAGCTGGACGACGGTCAGTCCGCAAAGCAGGGCGCCAACGTCACGGCCGGCGCCTACGGCATGCCTCGCGCGATGCCGAGCGACTACGCAGCCGCTCGCGGCGACAAGATCGAGCTCGTTCGCTCGCAGCCGCGGACGGTCGGCAGCGACCACATCGAGTTCGTCCGGGTGCAGTCGCGCTCGGTCGGCCAGCCGGAGATCGTCGCCGCTCCTGGGTTCGACTGGAGCGACGCAGGAATCGGCGCCGGGCTCGCCTTCGGGCTCCTGCTGCTCGGCGGCGGCGCGGTGCTCGCGACGCGGCCGTCGGGTCGCACGCAGACCGCCTGAGCAACGACTGAAGCGGGGGATCGTGAGCGGGCC
>JBDTRS010000074.1:0-11134 GCA_039931575.1 Gaiellaceae bacterium | reverse complement strand
CAGCGTCGAGGAGGCGGCGGATCGAGGCGCGCGCGAGGCCCCGGATCTGGCCCGCGAAGGCAGGCGTCAGCACCTGCTCGACCAGGTCGTCGGTCAGCGAGCGGGCGCGCCAACGATGAAAGTTGTCGCCCTCGACGGTCTCGCCGCCGCGCTGCAAGGCGCCGCCGATGGTCCGCACGACGTGGTCACCGCCGAAGCAGATGAGCACAGCCTCCCTCTCGTCGGTCGAGCGCAAGGCGGATAGAGCGAGGTGGTGGACGTGAAACGCGCGGATCGCCCCCTCCGAAAGCCAGACCGTCTCAGGGGCCCCCCGCGCAACGAAGCCCGGGTTGAAGGGGGCTGGACGGTGTGCGATCCCAGCGACTTCGGCGACCCTCGTCCCGAGACGGAGGTCGTCCGATCCCACTCCCCCGTACGTCATGGCAACCGTGTACGGGGCGCGCACGCGGACGATCGAGGCGACGCAGCGGGAGTCGTATCCGCCGGAGAGCGCGAGACCGATGCGGGGGCTCAGCCGCCGCCCGAGCGCTCGATCGAGCAGTCGCGCGAACTCCTCCGCCCACTCCTCCACGTCTCCGTCCTGATCCGGCTCGACGCGATAGCGCCACCGCCGGGTCAGCCGCTCCTCGCCGCCGAGCGTGATCGTCAGCGTGGCCGCACCCGGCAGGAGTGAGACGCCCTCCAACGGGCTGTGGCCCGGGAGCGGGCCTTCGTAGGCGAGGAGCTGCGCCCAGGTCTCGAGATCGAGCCGAGGCTCGATTCCGGCCGCGACGAGGGCCTTGACCTCGCCCGCGACGAGCAGCGAGCCGCCGAGCTTCGCCGTCCAGACCGGTCGGCGGCCGTAGCGGTCGTTCACGAGCGTGAGGATTTCCGAGCGCGGATCCCAGAAAGCCGCAGCGAAGGCTCCCTCAGTCGGGTCGAGGCCCGAGCTCTCGGCGAGATAGGAGGCAAGGAGCTCGGCGGCCGCCTCTGTCCCGGTGCGAACGCCCTCTTCGCCGAAGAGCTCGCCGTCGATAGCGGCGGCGACTCCGGTCTCAGGGTCGACAGCAACCCCGCCCCGCTCTCCCGCGAAGCCGACGGCGACATCGTCGCGGCCTGTTGTGGCGAGGTCGAGTCGTTGCCACGGCCGCCGAAGAAGCGGCCCCGCGGCGACGCGAGCGAGCTCGTCTGCGCCGGAACGGCCGAGCACGCAGATAAGGCCGGGCATCGGCGAAGGGTACAACCCTCTCCGAGGAAAGAAAAGCCCGCATACAGGAAGGTTTTTGGCGTCGACGGCCACGCGCCGCTCAAGATTTGGTGCTCGCCGCCGATTGAAGGCGGGAGGAACACTCCTCCTGCGGCTCGGGGAATGACCGCCAGCATGTCCCGAAGCGGCAGACGAGCGGCGGCCGCGAGGCCGCCGCTCCTCATTTCCTCCCCGCCTCTTCCCGTTCGCTACGCTGTCGCCGCAGGGCGCATTCGTCTAGTGGCCTAGGACGCCGCCCTCTCACGGCGGTAGCACGGGTTCGAATCCCGTATGCGCCTCCTTCGCCTGCCTGGGGTCTACGAGGGCAGCCCTGCGCACTCTGAGGCCTCCGCTATCGTCAAGACGTGAACGACGTACGCGCCTTCCTCGACGCTTGCGAGGCTTTCTTCGGCGCGCTCGCCTCGGTCGCGTTCGGGCCGCTGCTCCTGGCGGTCGCGCTGCACGTCTTCAAGCTCCTCCTGCGGGGCCGGGCATGGCAGAACATCCTCCGGGCCTCCTATCCGGAGGCCCGGATTCGCTACTGGAGCGTGTACGGCTCCTACATGGCGGGGGTGGGAGTGAACTCGATCGCCCCGGCTCGAGGCGGAGACCTCGTGAAGCTCTACCTCGCCAAGCGCCGCGTGGCGAAGTCCTCCTACCCGACCCTCGGCTCGACCCTCGTCGTCGAGACGCTCTTCGATGCCGTCGTCGCTTCCGTCCTCCTGATCTGGGCGATCAAGCTCGGGCTCCTGCCCGGTGTCCCCGACCTTCCGGCGCTCCCGGCCTTCGACTGGTCCTTCGTGATCGAGCACCCGCTCATCGCCACGTTCTTCGGCTGCGTGCTCCTCGGTCTCGCCATTGTCGGCACGGCCTGGGCCTCGAGGAGGGTGAGTGCGTTCAAGGAGAAGGTCTCGCTCGGCTTCGCCATCCTCCGCGACCGGCGGGCGTTCCTCACCGGCGTGGTCACCTGGCAGGCGGCCGGCTGGCTTGCGCGTGGCGTTTCCGTCTATTTCTTCATGGAGGCCTTCCACATCCCCGCGAGCGTCGAGGCGACCGTCACTGTTCTCGTCGTCCAGGGCCTCTCGACCCTGTTGCCATTGACGCCCGGAGGAGTCGGGACACAGCAGGCGGTGCTCGTCTTCGCCTTCAGCGGGACGGCGGCCGCGAGCAGCGTGCTCGGATTCAGCGTCGGCATGCAGCTGGTGACCGTCGCCGTGAACATCGTCCTCGGGTTCGGGGCCCTGGCGATCATGCTGCGCACGCTCCGCTGGAGGCGGCACGTCTTCGCGCCCGAGGAGGGGCTCGCTCCTACCTCCGAGCCAACCGCGCCACCGTCTCGGTCAGCTCTTCCAAGTTGAAGGGCTTCCCGATGAGCTCGGCGGCGAGCTCGCGGGCCGTCTCGTCCGCGCGCCCCTGGGCGCTGCCTGTGAGGAAGGCAATGCCGACCTCGGGCCGGTCGGCACGGAGCTGCCGAGCGAGGATGACGCCGTCGTCCTCGCCGAGGTGGACGTCGAGAAGAACCGCCACGACATCCGGATCCGCGAGGGCGGCAGTCAGCTCGGATCCGTCCGCCGCCTCGAGCACGCGGTAGCCGTCGAGCTCGAGGTTGACGCGGCAGAGCATGCGCATGGCGGAGTCGTCGTCGGCGACGACGATCACCGGTGCTTTCACCTGGGCGATGGCGGGAAATCTAACGGCGTATGATGCGGGGACGCATGGAACGAACCGTTCGGACCGGCGGGCGGCAGACGTACTCGGGGGCTGTCACGAACCTCTGGGAGCACGTCGGCGTGGCTCTAACGCGCCTCGAGCGCATCGCGGAAAGCTCTCCCGATGTCCTCGTCGAGGAGCACTCGGACGAGTTGCCGGGGCTCCAGTACGCCCTCCATGAAGGAGCCGAGCTCGCCGTCGGGATCGAGCCTCCGCCGGCCGCGGAGGATCTGCACGAAGAGCTTGTCGCGGCGCTGACCGAGGCGCGCGACGCCACCGCGGAGGTCGCCTACGCGGTCGAGGTCGACGAGGCCGAGGGGGTCGAGCCGCTCCTGCCGGAATGGCGAGGCTCGCTCTTCCGCGTCCGGCTGGCCCGGCTCAGAGCCCTCGAGAGCACGAACGCCCTCGCCGCCGAGGTGCCGGCGGCTCCTCCGCACCGGCGGAAGACCGATGTCGAAGCGACGTCCGTCACGGCGATCGTCGCCACCGTCCTCATTCTCGGCGGCGCGTTCCTTTTCACCGCTGGCGCCGTGCTCGTGGCTTGGCCGGTCTGGGCGGCAGGGCTCGCGCTCTTCGCCGGCGGGTTCATCCTCTACCGGCCGTAGCCGCTAGCCGGCCTGGGCCGCGGCCTCGAGGCGCGCGAGCGTCTCGTCTCGCCCGAGCAGCTCGATCGACTCGAAGAGGCCGGGCGAGACGTTGGAGCCGGTGACTGCGGCGCGAATCGGCTGGAAGGCCTGGCGCGGCTTCAGCCCGAGGCGCTCGGCCAGGCCTCGCAGCGCTTGCTCGATCCGCTCCGAGCTGAACGGCTCAAGGCCTGCGAGAGCCTTCCGCGCCTCCGCGAGCAGCGGTCCGGACCCGTCCAGGAGGGACGGGTCGGGCGCGACGCGCTCGAAGAAGAAGCGCGCGAAGGTCGGAAACTCGCCCAGCGTGGCGATCTTCTCCTGGACGAGGGGCGCGGCCCGGCGCACCAGCCCCTCGTCCCAGTCATGGCCTTGCTCCCGAAGCCAGGTGACGAGGACCTGCGCGTACACCTCCGGCGACAGAGCGCGCAGGTAGAGACCGTTGAGATGCCGCAGCTTGTCGTAGTCGAAGGTGGCCGGGCTCGCGCCCACGCGTTCGAGCGTGAAGAGGCGGACGAGGTCGTCGCGGGTGAAGAGTTCCGTGCGGTCGTCGTAGCTCCAGCCGAGGAGCGCGAGGTAGTTCAGGAGTGCCGGCGCGTAGTAGCCCTCCCGCCGGAACTCCTCCACGGAGACGGCCCCGTGGCGCTTCGAGAGCTTCTTCCCGTCCGGGCCGTAGATGTTCCCGAGGTGGGCATAGGCGGGAAGCGGCGCACCAAGCGCCTCGAGAACTCGGATCTGCTTGGGGGTGTTCGAGATGTGATCTTCGCCGCGGATGACATGCGTGATCCCGTCGAGCCAATCCTCCACCGGCGAGGCGAAGTTGTAGGTCGGGCGGCCGTCGGCCCGGACGGCGACGAGGTCCTCGAGCTTCTCGTTCGGCACCTCGATGCGGCCGCGGACGAGGTCGTTCCAGGCGGTCGAGCCCTCGTCCGGCATGCGGATCCGGATCGCGCCTTCGTCCTCGTAGGCGGTGCCCTGCCCGACCAGCCGCCGCGCCTCGTCGAGGCAGCGCTCCATCCGGTCGAGCTGGAAGGTCACCTCTCCGTCCCAGTCGAGCCCGAGCCAGCGAAGGGACTCCTGGATCTGATCGGTCGCCTCGGCTACCTCGCGGCCAGTGTCCGTGTTCTCGATCCGGAGGCGGAACTCCCCGCCCTCGTGGCGGGCGAAGAGCCAGTTGAAGAGCGCGGTGCGCGCTCCGCCGATGTGGAGGAACCCGGTCGGGCTCGGCGCGAAGCGGACGACGGGAGGCACGCGGCTATCGTAGTCCCGTGATCGCGGGCGCCCATGTCTCGACCTCCGGCGGGATCCACACGGCGATCGACCGGGCGGAGGAAATCGGGGCCGCCGCCGTCCAGATCTTCACGCAGAGCCCGCGCACGTGGCGCCCCACGAACCACGACCCGGCCAACTTCGAGCGCTTCAAGGAGCGCCGCGCCGAGGCGGGGATCCAGGCGGTGCTCTGCCACGCTCTCTACCTCCTCAACCTCGCCACCCCGGACGCGACGATCTACGAGAAGTCGGTCGCCACGCTCATGAACACGGTCGACGTCGCCCGCGCCATCGACGCCGACGGCGTCGTCTTCCATGTCGGCTCCCATCTGGGGGCCGGCTTCGAGGCGGGACTCGAGCACGTCGTCCCCGCGCTCGGGCGGGCGCTCGAGCGCTGCTCCGAGACGACGTGGCTCCTGGTCGAGGACTCGGCCGGCGCCGGCGGAACGATCGGACGCTCCGTGGACGAGCTGGCCGTCCTCGTCGATCGGCTCGGGCGCCACCCCCGCCTCGGAATCTGTCTCGACTCCTGCCACCTCTGGGTCTCCGGGGTGGACGTGACCGACGGCGCCACGCTGGACGCCTGCCTGGACGACGTCGAGGAGCGGATCGGCCTCGACCGGCTGCGCGCGCTGCACGTGAACGACGCGGCCGCCGCGCTCGGCTCGAACCGCGACCGCCACGCCAACATCGGCGAGGGCGAGCTCGGCGAGGGCCTCGGCGTCTTCCTCTCCCATCCCAAGCTCCAGGGCCTTCCAACGCTGCTCGAGGTGCCGGGGCCGGACAACCACGGCCCGGACGCGAACGAGGTGCGGAAGCTCAAGGAGCTCCACGCACGGGCGCTGAAGAAACGAGCTAAGCCGACTCGGAAGGCAGCTGCTCGACCACGCGGAAAGACGGCTTCCCACGGGGGAGCTCGAAGAACTCGGGGTTGAGACAACCGAGCTCGTCGGCGCGGTGCTCGTAACAGGTCGCGACCTCGGATTTGCACATCGGCAGCGGCTGGCGAACCGTCTTCACGGCGCCGAACCCGCCCTTGCGGGCCTGTGCTTCCTGGAGGACGCCCAGGTCGATCTCGACGTCGTAGACCTTCTGCATGCAGCCGATGTAGGTGCGCCCTCGCTCCTCGTAGGCGTAAACGAACGGGCACGAGCGCGTGATGCACGCGGCCGGATAGACGACCTTGTCGCAATGAACCCCGCACCGGCGGCATTCGGTCTCGTCCTGCGGCCGCAGGGGGAGTTCCTGGACGATCGGCAATCGCCGTTGCATCCATTGGATTTTGGGTCAGGTTGCGACGCCCCGCAAGACTTGACAGTGCGGCCGAACCGGTGTAGGCGCCTGGGACGACGGCGTTCTAGATCTCGCCGTTCAAGCGCCGCACGATGTTGAGCACGTCCATCGGAGTGAACGCCTCGAAGTCGGGCTCGACCCCGCGTTCGTCGGCGTCGGCGCGAAACCAGTAGGCCTGCACGGCGATCATGCCGAGCGCCTTCGAGCCTCGGATGTCCTCGTAGCGCCTGTCGCCCACGAAGACGGCGCGCGTGGGCTCCACCTCCAGCAGGCCGAGAGCGGACTCGAAGATCGCCGGGTGCGGCTTCCGCAGCCCAACCTCCGACGAAAAAACCGCCGCGTCGAGGCGCGCCCCCAGGCCCATGCGCTCGAGGTCGCGGTGGAGGAGGCCCGGCGGGTCGAACGCGTTCGAGACGAGCCCGGTCTTGAGCCCGCGGTCGCGCAGAACATCGAGGAGGGCGTGCGTCGAGTTGCCTAGCTGGCGGGCGGGATCCCAGGCGGCGTGCTCGGCCTCGAGGAAGCGCTCGAGCTCCTCGTCGCTCACGTCGGTGCCGAGGCCGGCGAGGCATTCCCGCACCAGGCCCGGATACTCGATCTCCTCGAGGACGCCAGGCTCCCAGAGGAGCGGAAAGTAGCGCTCGCGGAAGCGGGCGGCAGCTTCGTTATGGTCGGGCAGGCCGTCGCGACCGATTGCAGCCAGCCCCGCCTCCCACCCCGCCTCGAGCAGCGATTCGTCGTAGGCGAAGTGGAAGAGGGTGTCGCCCCAATCGAAGAGGACCGCGTCGACCACAGGAGGACGAACGTTAGGGTGCCCGCGCCGTGGTTCGCAAAATTCTCTTCGCGCTCCTTGCTCTCGGTCCATTCGTCATCGTCCTCGACTACGCGGGTCTCGGCGACATCATGCTCTTCGTCGTCGCCTCGGCCGCGCTCATCCCGCTTGCCTGGCTGATCGGCGAGGCGACCGAGCACGCGGCCCAGCACACGGGTGCCGGCATCGGGGGCTTCCTCAACGCCACCTTCGGGAACGCGCCCGAGCTCATCATCGCGCTCTTCGCTATCCGAGACGGGCTGACGGAGGTCGTTCGCGGCTCGCTGACGGGCAGCGTGATCGGAAACCTCTTGCTGGTGCTCGGCTTCTCGCTCGCCTTCGGCGGCCGAGGCCATCTCGACCGGAGCTCGAGCTTCCTCTCTCTCGGTCTCGTCGCGGTCGCCACCGCTCTCTTCCTCATCCCTTCGCTTCCCGGCTGGAGCGGTAATCCGGACCGCCATTCGATCGCGGTTCTCTCCATTCCGGTCTCGGCCGTGCTCCTCGTCGTCTACCTGGCCGTGACGTGGTTCTCCCTCCGGCGACACCGCAGGCACCACGTCTCGAGCGACCCCTCTGAGATGGGGGCCTGGTCGTTTCGGCTCTCCTTGCTCGTCCTGGCCGCAGCCACCGTGATCACCGCCTTCGTCGCGGAGATTCTGGTCGGCTCGCTGGAGGCCTTCGCCGAGAAGGCGCACTTGAGCGACTTCTTCGTCGCCGCGGTGATCGTGGCCATCGTCGGCAACGCGGCCGAGCACGGTGGCGCGGTGGTCGTCGCCTACCGGGGGAAGATCCGGCTGGCCGCCGAGATCGCGCTCGCCTCGAGCGCACAGGTGGCGGTGTTCCTCATCCCCGCGGTCACCTTGCTCTCCTGGCTGATCGAGCCGCTGGCGCTTTCGTTCCGGCAGGTCGAGCTCATCGGGGTCGGCGCCGCCGTCGCATTCGCCACGTTCGTGCTCTGGAGAGGCCAGTCGAGCCGAGCCCGCGGAGTGGCGCTTGTCGGCGCCTACGGAGCCGTCGCGGCCGCCTTCTTTCTCGTCGGCAACCGCTGACAGCGAGGTACGGTTAGCCGCACGTTAAGAGTGGCACTCGCCGCCTTGAGGGTGCCCGGGCGATTTGAAAGCCTGAGGCGAAACCTTCCTGGAGGCAAAAATGACATCCACCATGACTGAGACGACGACTGCGGACGCACCCGCGGCAGGCGTGGTCGTCGCGGCGAAGGACGTTTCGCGCCGCTACGGCGCAGGCGATACCGCGGTCGACGCGCTCCGCGACGTCTCGCTCGACATCGCTCGCGCCCAGCTGACCGGGATCATGGGCCCGTCGGGCTCGGGCAAGTCCACGCTCATGCACATCCTCGCCGGGCTCGACCAGCCCACCTCGGGCGATGTCTTGATCGACGGGACGAACATCACGAAACTCGGGGACAACGACCTGACGAAGCTCCGCCGGCAGCACATCGGCTTCATCTTCCAGTTCTTCAACCTGCTCCCGATGCTCTCCGCCGAGGAGAACATCAGGCTTCCGCTCGAGCTCTCGGGACGCAAGCCGGAGAAGGGGTGGGTCGACGACGTCATCGACCGCGTCGGCCTCTCCGACCGGCGCAAGCACCGCCCCTCCGAGCTCTCGGGAGGACAGCAGCAGCGCGTCGCCGTCGCGAGGGCGCTCGTCTCCCAGCCGACCGTGATCTTCGCGGACGAGCCGACGGGCAACCTCGACTCGCACACGGGCGGCGAGATACTCGCCCTCCTGCGCGAGTCCGTCGAGGCCTACGGCCAGACGATCGTCATGGTCACCCACGACGCGAACGCCTGCTCCTACACCGACCGAACGCTCTTCCTCGCCGACGGCCAGATCGTGCGCGAGATCGAAAAGCCGACGGTGGCCCAGCTCATCAGCACGGTCGAGGAGGTGGGCAAAGGATGATCCGCGTCGCGTTGAGAGGACTCATGGGGCGAAAGCTCCGCGCGGCGCTGACGGCGATTGCGATCATCCTCGGGGTCTCGATGGTGAGCGGCACCTACGTGCTCACCGACACGATCGACAAGGCCTTCAGCAGCATCTTCTCGGAGACGTACGCGAACACGGATGCCGTGGTCTCCGGGAAGACGGCCGACATCGACTTCCAGGGCGAGAGCGCCGACATTCCGCCGATCCCGGCGGACATCCTCGCGAAGATCCGCGCGCTACCGGGAGTCGCAGCAGCCACCGGCACGGTGGTCGACGACTCCAACACGAAGATCCTCACGCCGGAAGGCAAGGCCGTGAACACGAATGGCGCTCCGTCGTTCGGCTTCGGCCTCGATCCCTCTCAGAGCCAGTTCAACCCGTTGAAGCTCCTCGAAGGGACCTGGCCCCAGGGGTCCGACGAGGTCGTCATCGACGCCGGCACCGCAGACGAGCAGGGCTACAAGATCGGCGACACGATCAAGATCGCCACACTTCAGCCCGTGCGTGAGTTCAAGCTGGTCGGGCTCGCGCAGTACGGCGACGTGGCATCGCTCGGCTCCGCGACCTTCACGGTCTTCTCGATGCCGACCGCGCAGTCGCTCCTTGACCGGATCGGCCAGTTCGACGCGATTTCCGTCGCAGCGAAGGACGGCACCACCACGCAGGAGCTCATCAGCCAGATCCGTCCGATCCTGCCCCCAACCGCGCAGGTTCGGTCCGGAGAGGCGCAGGCCACTGAGGACGCGAAGGACGTCGAGTTCACGAAGTTCATCCGCTACTTCCTGCTTTCGTTCGCGGGCGTGGCGCTCTTCGTCGGCGCGTTCGTGATCTTCAACACGCTCTCCATCACCGTGGCGCAGCGGACCCGTGAGTTCGCGACGCTGCGGACGATCGGGGGTTCCCGCCGCCAGGTGCTCTGGTCCGTGATCGTCGAGGCGTTCGTGATCGGCCTGATCTCAGCGGTGGTCGGCCTCTTCGCGGGCCTGGGGCTCGCAGCCGGGCTGAACGCCCTCTTCAAGGCACTGAACGCCGAGCTGCCGACTCAGGGGCTCGTGTTCGCGCCGCGGACGATCGTCGTGTCGCTCCTCATCGGAGTCGTGGTCGCCGTCGTGGCAGGACTCTTCCCGGCGCTCAGGGCGACGCGCGTGCCGCCGATCGCGGCCGTGCGCGAAGGGGCAGAGCTCCCACGCGGACGGTTCGCGGGCATCTCGCCGTACGTCGCCGGCGTGGCGATTGCCTTGGCGATCACCCTGCTCGGCCTCTCGCTCTTCAAGGACAAACTCGACACCGCGCCGCGGCTGATCTCGATGGCGGGCGGCGTCTTGCTTCTGTTCATCGGAGTGGCGATGTTGTCCTCGAAGCTCGTGAAGCCGATCGCGGCGCTGGTCGGCTGGCCGGCCACCCGGATCGGCGGAGTCGCCGGCAGGCTCGCAAAGAGCAACTCGATTCGGAATCCCGGACGCACCGCCTCGACCGCGGCCGCCCTGATGATCGGGATCGCGCTCGTCACCTTCGTCGCCGTGCTCGCAAGCGGGATGAAGGAGTCGAACCGCGGCGCGATCGAAGACCAGGTGAAGGCCGAGTACGTCGTCACGGCGCAAGACGGCTTCTCGCCGTTCGTCGCCGGGGCCGGTGACGCGGTCAGGCAATCGCCCGATGCCCAGTTCGTGACGAGCGTGCGCTCCGACCTGGCGAAGGTTGCCGGCGAGTCCGGTTACATCACCGGCATCCAGCCCGGCGCGATCGCCCAGGCCTACAACTTCGACTGGAAGGCGGGCTCCAACGAAACGCTGGCAAGCCTTGGCCGGGACGGAGCGATCGTCTCCAAGGACCTTGCCGACAAGAAGAGCCTCACGGTCGGGGAGACGTTCCCGCTACTCACGCCGAATGGGGATCGCACCCAGCTGGTGGTGAGGGGAATCTACGAGCCCCCGCCGTTCTTCCCCCTCCTCGGAAGCGTCTCGATCTCACAGTCGCTCTTCGACTCGCTGTACGAGCGGCCGCGAAACTCGTTCGTGTTCGTGGACGTCCCCGGCAAGCCGACGCCGGCCACGACGGCCTCCCTGGACGCCGCGGTCAAGGACTTTCCGGACGCGAAGGTTCAGACCCGCGAGGGGTGGATCGACCAGCAGGACCAGGACTTCAACAACTTCCTGAACCTGCTGTACGTGCTGCTCGCCCTGTCGGTGGTGGTCAGCATCTTCGGGATGATCAACACGCTCGTGCTCACCGTCTTCGAGCGGACGCGCGAGCTCGGGATGC
>JBDTRS010000073.1:0-11319 GCA_039931575.1 Gaiellaceae bacterium | reverse complement strand
GATCGGCGATCAACGCCGCCCATCGCTGGTGCGACAGGGTGCAGGACGCGTACTCACTCCGCTGCGCGCCGCAGGTGCACGGCGCGAGCCGCGACCTGCTCGAGTACGTGGAGCGCACCGTCGCCGTGGAGGTGAACGCGGCCACCGACAACCCACTCGTCCTCGTCGACAAGGGCGAGCTCGTCTCCAACGGCAATTTCCACGGACAGCCGGTCGCGCTTGCGCTCGACTCGATGGCGATCGCGCTCGCCGAGTTCGCGTCCATTTCCGAGCGGCGAGTCGAGCGCCTCGTCAATCCCTCGCTCTCGGACGGGCTCCCGGCGTTTCTCACCCACGACGGCGGCCTGAACTCCGGCTTCATGATCCCCCAGTACGTGGCGGCGGCGCTCGTCAGCGAGAACAAGGTGCTCTGCCATCCGGCGAGCGTCGATTCGATCCCGACGAGCGCCGGCCAGGAGGACCACGTGTCGATGGGGAATGCAGCCGGTCTCAAGTGCTGGACCGTGCTCGGCAACGTCGAGTCTGCGCTGGCGATCGAGCTCCTGGCGGCGGCGCAGGCTGTCGAGTTCCTCGCCCCGCTCGAGCCCGGAGCAGGCGCCCGGGCAGGGCACGACTTCGTTCGCTCGCTCTCGCCGACGGTGTTCGAGGACAGGTCGCTCGCTGCGGATATCGAGCGGGTCGCGGACGGGATTCGCTCCGGCGAGCTCGTCGAGGCCGTCGAGCGCGAGATCGGTGAGCTCGCATGAGCGTGCGCGAGCTCGACGCCGTCGTCGAAGAGCTCTGCGGCGACCTCAAGCGGATCAAAGCGCCGCGCGGTCAGACGCTGCACGCACGCTCGTGGCAGACCGAGGCGCCGCTCCGGATGCTCCTGAACAACCTCGACAGCGAGGTGGCCGAGAAGCCCGAGGAACTGATCGTGTACGGCGGCTCGGGAAAGGCCGCACGAAACCATGACGCGCTGAAAGCGCTTGTTCGCGCCCTCCTCACCCTTGGTGACGACGAGACGCTGCTCGTCCAGAGCGGGAAGCCGGTCGGCGTCTTCCGGACACATACCGGCGCCCCCCGCGTGCTCATCGCCAATGCGCTCCTCGTCCCGCGCTGGGCGACATGGGAGGAGTTCCGCCGCCTCGAGGCGCTCGGACTGACGATGTTCGGCCAGATGACCGCAGGGAGCTGGATCTACATCGGCACCCAAGGAATCCTCCAGGGCACGTACCAGACCTTCGCCGCCGCCGGCGAGAAGCACTTCGGTTCTCCGGATCTCGGCGGTAAGACGATCCTGACCGCAGGCCTCGGCGGAATGGGCGGCGCCCAACCGCTGGCGGCCACGATGGCCGGCGCGGCGATCCTCTGCATCGAGGTGGATCCCACGCGAATCGAGCGCCGGCTCGAGACGCGCTATCTCGACGAGGCGGCCGACTCTCTCGAAGACGCTCTGGCGCGCATCCGGGCAGCCGCCGGCGAGGGGCGCGCGCTTTCGGTCGGGGTGGTGGGAAACGCCGCCGACGTCGTCCCCGACCTTGCGAAGCGGGGCGAGCACTTCGACTTCGTGACGGACCAGACCGCCGCGCACGACCCTTTGAACGGCTACGTGCCCTCCGGCCTCTCCGTGGAGAAGGCCGCGGAGCTTCGGGCAGCCGATCCGGATGAGTACCTGCGCCGGGCCGCTGAGTCGATCGCCCGGCACGTCGAAGGCCTGCTCGAGTACGTCCGAGCCGGTAGCTATGTTTTCGATTATGGCAACAATCTCAGAGGGGAGGCCCAAGAGGCAGGCGTAGAGGACGCATTCACATATCCGGGCTTTGTCCCGGCCTATATCCGGCCACTCTTCTGCCGAGGCGTTGGCCCCTTCCGGTGGGCGGTGCTGTCAGGGGATCCGGAGGACATCGCGGTGATCGACGGGGTGCTGCGAGATCTCTTCCCGGACGACCTGCTGCTCCAGCGCTGGTTCGAGCTGGCACCCGAACGAGTGGCATTCCAGGGTCTGCCTGCCCGAATCTGCTGGCTCGGCTACGGGGATCGAGCCAAGGCAGGGCTGGCAATCAACGAGCTCGTCCGCTCCCGGCAGGTGTCGGCGCCCGTCGTGATCGGACGTGATCATCTCGACTCGGGCTCCGTCGCCTCGCCGTATCGCGAGACGGAGGCGATGGCCGACGGCTCCGATGCGATTGCCGACTGGCCGATTCTGAACGCTCTTCTGAACACGGCCGCAGGCGCGACCTGGGTGAGTGTCCACCACGGGGGCGGCGTCGGAATCGGGAACTCGATCCACGCCGGCATGGTCGTGGTCGCCGACGGAACGGCAGACGCCGCCGAGCGCCTCGAGCGCGTGCTGACGACCGACCCCGGCATCGGCGTCCTGCGCCATCTCGACGCCGGCTACGAAGAGGCGCGGCTCGCCGCCCAGGAGCACGGGTTGGAAGTTCCCGGCTCGTAGCGGCGGCGTGCCCAACCTCCTCATCCGCGACCTCGCGCAGGTCGCCTCTCCGGCGGGCACCGAGGCACCGCTGCGCGGACCGGCGCTCGGGGCGGTGGAGGTCCTCGAGGACGCATACATCCTCTGCGACGGCTCGCGCGTCGCGGAGGTCGGGCGCATGAGCGACCTCGGCCCCCTCGACGAGGACGTCGTCGAGCTCGACGGGCGCGGCTGCGCAGCCGTCCCCGGGCTCGTCGATTGCCACACGCATGCCGTCTTCGCGGGCTCGCGGGCGGGCGAGTTCGAGCTGAGGGCGCGCGGAGCGTCCTACGAGGAGCTTCACGCTGCCGGTGGCGGGATTCTCTCGACGGTCGAGGCGACGCGCGCGGCCGGCGAGAGCGGGCTCGGCGAGGCGCTGGCCCTCCATCGCTCCTGGATGCTCGCCGCGGGGACGACGACCTTCGAGGCGAAGTCCGGCTACGGTCTCGACCGGGAGACCGAGCTCGGCATGCTGCGCGTCGTCCGGGCGGCGGGCGGGGTGGCGACCTGGCTTGGCGCGCACGCCGTCCCACCCGAGTTTGCGGATGCGGACGCCTACCTCGACTTTGCGCTCGCCGAGGTTCTCCCTGCAGCCGCAGAGCTGGCCGAGTTTGCCGACGTCTTCGTCGAGGAGGGCGCCTTCGACGCCGCCCAGGCTCGCCGCTATCTCGAGGCCTGCCGCGAGGCCGGCCTGCGCCTCCGGCTCCATGCCGATCAGTTCACGGAGGGAGGTGGCATCCCGCTTGCGGTCGAGCTCGGCGCCGTGAGCGTGGACCACCTCGAGGCGACCCGCGCTGAGGGGGTCCGGACGCTCGCGGACAGCGACGTCGCCGCGGTCCTCCTGCCTGTCGCGGCACTCTTCCTGAGCCGGCCGATGCCGCCCGCCCGGGCTCTGATCGACGCCGGTGCCGTCGTTGCCATCGCGACCGACTTCAATCCCGGCAGCGCGTTCTGCGAGAGCCTTCCGCTCGTCTCGGCCCTCGCCTGCACCCAGCTACGGATGAGCCCGGGGGAAGCGCTCGCGGCCTGCACGGTCAACGCTGCCCACGTTCTCGCGCGGGCGGATCGCGTGGGCCGGCTCGCAACGGGCTACGCTGCCGATGTCGTACTGCTCGACGCGCCGGACTGGCGTTACCTCGCCTATCACCTCGGCGGCGATCACGTCGCTCACGTGATCGAGGCGGGAGCGATAGCGGCATAATCGACCCATGCCGAGCCGGAAGCAGCGTCGCCGCAGGGAGAAGCTTCAGCGGCACGAGTACGAATACGTGATCGAGACCGAGGACGGGGAGGAGATTCCGGTCGAGCGGCCGCCCGAACGGGAGCGGCGCGAGGCCAAAGGTTCTTCCCGCGCCGGCCCTACCCGCGGGCCGGGGGGCCGGGTCGTTCCGAAGCCTTCGCTCGGACGGGTGCTGAAACGCACCGCCATCTTCGGCCCGGTGATCCTGATCGTGGTCTACCTGACGAGCAGCAAGGAGGTCGGCACCGCAGCCCGCGTGTACACGGCTGTCACGCTCCTGGCGTTCTTCATCCCGTTCAGCTACCTCGTCGACACACTCATGTACCGGATGTTCACGAAGCGTCAGCAGCGCCGCTCCGGAAGCTAGCCACCGTGGACAAGCTCGACTTCTCGGCCATCGCCCACGAGGGTCTCGCCTTGATGAACCCGCTTCCGGAGGACGAGGTGGACGAGATGATCGAGGCGCTCGAGCTCGAATCGGGCGCGCGCGTCCTCGACCTCGGCTGCGGAAAGGCCGAGGTTCTCATCCGGATCGCCGAGCGCTATCCCGATGTGAGCGGCGCCGGGCTCGACAAGTCGCCGCCGATCCTGGCCGAGGCGCGTCGCGCCGCAGCGGAGCGCGTTCCGGAGGCGCATCTCGTCCTCCTCGAAGAGGACGTGGTGGAGCATGCGCCGGAGCCCGCCTCCTTCGATCTCGTCGTCAGCATGGGAGGTGTCGCCTTTCGCGGCGGGGTGGGCGGGACGCTCGCCGTGCTCGCGGGTTTCGTCGCGTCCGGCGGGAAGCTTCTCTTCGGCGAGGGCTACTGGCGGCGGGAGCCGGACGCGGAGTACCTCGTGGCGCTTGGAGCCGCGCGCGACGAGCTCAAGGACTACGCGGAGACGATCGAGGCGGCCGAAGACGTCGGCCTGCGCCTCCTGCGTGCGGTCACGAGCAGCGTCGAAGACTGGGATCTCTACGAGGACACCTGGGCGGCGAACGGGGAGCGCTACGTCGCCGCACACAAGGGCGAGCCCGATGTTGACGAGCTCGAGGCCTGGATCACCGAGGGCCGCGATCGGTACCGCCGGCGCGGCGGGCGCGACACCCTTGGCTTCGGGCTCTTTCTCTTCGAGCGTCTCTAGCAGGAGGGCTTGCGAAACGCAGCGCTGTGCCGCCAGGCCGCGCTTCTCGCCCCGATCCTGCGTCCTCGCTCCCTGCGTCCTTGTCTCGGGTACGAGCATCGCACCCTGACGACGAGCGACGTTCCGCCAAACCCTCCTAGAGCGCTAGCCGCGATAGTGGCCCGGGCCTGGCCACGGCGCGAGCAGCAGCAGGATCTTGGCGCCGTCCTCGCTCGACACGAAATGGCGCTCATCGGGCTCGAAATGGGCCAGCGTTCCCGGCGGCGCCTCAACGGCATCGTCCCCGCTCCCGATGCGGGCGGTGCCCGAGACGACGACGACCCAGGCGTGCTCCTTCACCTGATGGTCGCCGAGCTTCTGGCCCGGATCGATGCCGATCAGGACGGCGCGCGCCTCGTCCTCGCTCTTCAGGACAACGGGCGAACGGGTGCCGCCGGGTGTCTCGATCTCGGGCAGCCGCCAGGTCTCCATCGCGCCGGAGTCTAGCGCCGCCGCGCCGTTAGACTCAGCGCCCGATGAGCCTCGAAGTCACGCAGCTGCAGCTGAGCCCCTTCTCGATGAACTGCTACGTCGTGAAGCAGGCCGGCGCGGACCAGGCGGTCGTCGTCGACCCCGGCTGGCCGGGTGAGCTCGCCCGTATCGAAGACGGCCTCGGAGACGCTCGTTGCGCCGCGATCCTGATCACGCACGGGGACATCGACCACATCGGAGGCGTTGCCGAGCTCGCGCGCGCGACAGGCGCTCCCGTGCACATGGCCGCGAGCGAGCGCGAACGGCTGGAACGCATCGAGGACATCGTCCCGCCGGGGCTCGACTACACCTTTGAGCCGTACACGCCCGACGTCCTCCTCCAGGGCGACGAGCGGCTCGACCTCGCGGGCATCCAATTCGAGACCCTGCACGTTCCGGGGCACCTTCCGGGCCACCTTGCCTACGGCGCGGACGGCGCCCTCTTCTCCGGTGACGTCCTCTTTGCCGGCTCAGTGGGCCGGACGGACAGGCCCGACGGAGACTGGGAAGCGCTGCTCGACTCGATCCGCCGGCTCGCCGAGCGCTTCCCTTCGGAGACCGTCGTTTACTCCGGCCACGGGCCGCCGACGACCCTCGGCCGCGAGCTCGAGACGAACCCGTTTCTCGGCGAGCTTCGGGCCGTCGGCCCGTGAAGATCGAAGCACCGCGCGGGACGCACGACGTCCTGGCGAAGGACTGGCCGCACTGGGGCACGATCGTTCGTGGGGCGGAGGAGGTTTGTGCCCTCTACGGCTACCGCCCGATCACGACTCCGGTCTTCGAGGACACCGAGCTCTTCCAGCGGACGTCGGGCTCCGGCTCGGACCTCGTGCAGAAGGAGATGTACATCTTCACGGACCGCTCCGACCGCTCGCTCACGCTTCGGCCCGAGGCGACGGCGCCGATCTGCCGTGCCTACGTCGAGCACGGCCTGCATCGCGATCCGCAGCCGGTGAAGCTCTTCACGATCGCGCCCATGTACCGCTATAGCGCGCCGCAGCGCGGGCGCTATCGCGAGCACTGGCAGCTCTCGGTTGAGGCGATCGGCTCGCCCGACCCGGCGGTCGACGCCGAGTTGATCCAGGTCTACGTCACGCTGCTCCAGCGGCTCGGGATCACCGAGCACGAGCTCAAGCTGAACACGATCGGCGATCCGAAGTGCCGCCCGCGCTATTACGAGGAGCTCGTCACCTGGCTGAAGGCGAACGACGACGTGCTCGACGAGGAAGCGCGGCAGAAGCGCGACACGAACCCATTGCGCGTCTTCGACGTGAAGAATCAGACCGTGCAGGCGGCGCTGGCCGCGGCGCCGTCCCTCGGCGACTTCCTCTGCGACGAATGCCGCGAGCACTTCGAGCAGGTGCGGCAATGCCTCGACGCGTACGACGTTTCGTACACGCTCGACGAGCGGCTCGTGCGCGGGCTCGACTACTACACGCGAACGGCCTGGGAGTTCGTCGGGCCGGACGAGGGCGCCCAGAGCTCGCTCTCCGGTGGGGGGCGCTACGACGGCCTCGTCGAGGAGATCGGCGGCCCGCCGACCCCCGGTGTCGGGTTCGGCGCCGGGATCGAGCGACTCCATCTTGCACTCGGCGACCGCGAGCCTCCGTCCGAGCGGATCGACGTCTTCTTCGCCCTCGAGGATGTGGGCAGGCGCGAGGAGATCCTCCCGCTGCTCGCTCGCCTCCGCGCGGGCGGCCGGGCGGCCGACACCGACTACGCCGGCCGCTCTCTCAAGGGCCAGCTCACCCAGGCACAGCGTCTCGGAGCCGAGCTGATCGTGATCGCGGCGGCCGACGGCTTTACGTTGCGGCGCCACGGGGCAGACGACGTGCGGGCGGCGACCGTCGAGGAGCTGGAGCGGCTGCTTTGAAATGGCGCGATCTCCTGTGCGGCGAGGTGCGGGCCGAGCACGTCGGCCAGAGGCTGACGCTCGCCGGCTGGGTCGATTCGCGCCGCGACCACGGCGGCCTCGTCTTCATCGACCTCCGCGACCGTACGGGCATCTGCCAGCTAGTCCTGAACCCTGAACGCGCCCCCGAGCCAGCGGAAGCGGCGCACCGGGTTCGGAACGAGTTCGTCCTCCGCGCCGAAGGTGAGGTCGTCCCGCGTGCGCCGGAGGCGGTCAACCCCAACATCCCGACCGGGGAGGTCGAGATGCAGGTGGACACGCTCGAGATCCTGTCCACTTCGACGCCACTTCCGTTCCAGCTCGACGAGGACGGCGTCGACGAGACGCTTCGCCTCCGCTATCGCTGGCTCGACCTGCGGCGCCCGAAGATGCAGCGGAACATCGGCCTGCGTAGCCGCATGGTGTCCACGATCCGGCGCGTCATGGAGGAAGCGGGGTTCCTCGAGATCGAGACGCCGATCCTGTTCAAGCCGACACCTGAGGGCGCTCGGGACTTCATCGTCCCCAGCCGCCTCCAGCCGGGTCGCTTCTTCGCCCTGCCCCAGTCGCCGCAGATCCTCAAGCAACTCCTCGTGATCGCCGGTTTCGACCGCTACTTCCAGATCGCGCGCTGCTTCAGGGACGAGGACCTTCGTGCCGATCGCGTCCAGGAGATCACGCAGCTCGACGTCGAGATGGCCTTTCCAGACAGAGAGTTCCTCTTCGAGCTCATGGAGCGCATGGCACATGCGGTGTGGCTCGAGTGCCTGGGCATCGGGCTCGAGCTGCCCTTCCCGCGCATGACCTGGCACGAGGCCGACGCCCGTTTCGGCTCCGACAAGCCCGATCTGCGCTTCGGCCTCGAGCTCGAGGATGCCACCGAGCTCACGCGCGCGTCGGAGTTCGGCGTCTTTGCCAACGCCCCGTGCGTGCGCTTCATCCGCGTGCCGCAGGCCTTCTCGCGGGCCGAGCTCGAGCGCCTCGAGGAGGTTGCCAAGGAGTGGGGAGCCAAGGGGCTCGCTTACCTCGTCTGGGACGAGGAGGGCGAGGTGCGCTCGCCGATCGCGAAGTTCCTCTCCGAGGAGGAGTTGGCCACGTTTCGCTGCGAGCCCGGCTTCACCGTCCTCTTCGCGGCCGACCAGCCCGAGAAGGTCTCCCGCGTGCTCGGCGCGCTCCGCGTGCACCTGGGGCGCGAGCTCGAGCTTGTCGACGAGCAAGCCTGGAAGTTCGTCTGGATCACAGATTTCCCGATGTTCGAGTGGTCGGAAGAGGACCAGCGCTGGGCCGCTCGGCACCATCCCTTCACGAGGCCGAGCCCGGACTGGGAGCAAAGCTTCGACGAGGAGCCGCAGCACGCTCTCGCCAATGCTTACGACCTTGTCGGCAACGGGAACGAGCTCGGCGGGGGCTCCTTCCGGATCCACGAGCCCGAGATGCAGGCGCGGGTCTTCGACCTGCTCGGGATCGCGCCGGACGAGCAGCGCACGAAGTTCGGGTTCCTCCTCGATGCGCTCGCGATGGGCGCGCCGCCCCACGGAGGAATCGCGTTCGGGATCGACCGGATGATGATGGTGCTGGCGCGCGAGCCGAACCTGCGCGACGTGATCGCGTTCCCCAAGAATCAGGCCGGAGTCGATCCGATGAGCGGAGCGCCCTCCGAAGTCGAGGAGGAACAGCTGCGCGAGCTGGGAATTCAGCTTCGCGTACAGCCGGATCAAGGAAGCCGACCTTCCGGCCGATGAGCTAGTCATACTTCGGCGACGCCCGTGGTGCACGGGGGAGTGGAGGGGTAGAGCAGATGTCGACACAAGATCCAAGGCGCGGGGGTGGGGCCAACCTGACCCCGCTGCCACGACTCGAGGACCTGTCCGCGGCGGGAGAGGGCTACGACCGCGAGAAAGTGCAGGAGGCCTTCGACGCCTTTCGTCGCCATGTCACGTCCTTGCAGGCTCAGCTACGCGTGCTGCAGGCGGCCCCGAGAAGCGCGATCACCGAACCTTCGGGTCACGCCGTCCGCATGGACGCGCTTCATCTCATCCGCTCCGCGGCGGAGTTCGCCGACACGATCGAGCGCGACGCCCAGGAGGCGGCCGCCAAGCAGGTCGGTAAGGCCGAGCAGGAAATCCGCGAGGCGCAGATGGACCTCCAGCAGCGGGAAGCCGAGATCGCGCGCATACGCCAGGAGACCGAGCGGCAGCGTGGCGAGATCCTCAATGCGGCCCGTAACGAAGCGCGTGAGGTCCTGACGAAGGCAAACCGCGACTCGAGCTCCGAGCTCCAAGACGCCGAGACGCGAGGGAACCGGTTGCTCGAGCAGTCGCGCCACCAGGCGACCGAGCTCACGAACTCGGCGCGCGCCGAGGTCGAGCGGACGCTCGAGTGGGCCCGCGCTCAGGCAGACGTGATCGTCCAGCGTGCGCGCATGGGCGCCGAGCAGCTCCTGTCGGCGGCCGGGCACGGCGAAGGCGCGATCGACGAGGCCATCGACGCGATCGTTCGGGCAGCGGTCGACTCAGTGCCGAAGCCGAGCGGAGTGACTGCGTCGACTCCCGTCACGGTTCCGACGCCGTCGGAGCTTGAGCCTGAAGAAGAGGACGAGGCCGCTCCCGAGCCGGATGCACCGAGCAGCCCCTCGGCGGCCGCTGCCGCGGCCGACGAGGAGGATACGCCGTCGTCCGAGCAGGACGAGAGGCCTGAGAGCACGTAGGCTTTTCGGCACCGCAGCGTGCCGTCGTTCTTCCTGACTCTCCGTCTCGCCGCCTTGATGGTGTTCATCGCCCTCGTCGCGGTGGCCGTCTGGCTTGCCGACCTCCGGCTCGAGGTCGCGCTGCCGCTCGTCGCCGCGGCCTGGCTGATCGCGGCGGCGATCGAGTGGCTCGCCTGGCGGGCCGCGGGCGGGGCTGTCGCCGTGGTCAGCTCCACGTCCGCGGTTGCCCCGCCTCCTCCGGTCGAGCCGGAGCCTGCCCGGGCCGACGCCATCGTCCCGCCGCCCCCGCCCGATTTCGAGCCCGCCCCGGAGCCTGCCCCGGTGTTCGAGCCGCCGGTTGCCGAGCCGGTCGCAGAGCCCGTGGGCGAGCCGGTCGCCGAGCCCGAGCCGGCACGTGAAGCCGTCTGGGCCGCGCCAGAACCGAAACCGGAACCGGAAGCAGAGCCAGAGCCGGAGCGAGAGCCCGAACCAGAGCCGGAGCCGGAGCCAGAACCGGAACAGGAAGCAGCGATCGCCTCCGAGGCGCCCGCGAGCGCCGAGCCGGTAGCCGCCGAGCCGGCCGCGCCTCGTTGGGGCCGCCGGAGGCGACTTCGGGCTGTTCCCTCGCCTCGCCCAGAGCCCATACCCGCCGCCGCCGCGCCTTCGCCGCTGCCAGCCTCAGAGCAGGGCGGCCAGGTGGTAAGCATGCCGCCCCGGGCCTCCCAGCCCCGGCAATGGAACATCTGGGACCTGGAGCGGCTCGCGCGTGAGCAGTCAAGGTTGACACCAGAGCGCCGTGACGAGTGGTCTTTCCTCTTCGTCAACCTGCGCCAGTTCGCGAACGCGGACGGCGTCCTCCCGACCGAGTTCGACGCGCTCGTCCGCGAGTCGTTCGCCGGACTGCTCGAGCGCTCACCGGGCGGGTGAGCCCAGTCCTCCTGCAGCGTCAAGCGGCGCTCGCCGCCGCGGCGCTGCTCGCCGCCGTCGGCGTAGTCGCCCTTGATCGCTCCGACGCGCCGGCGGACACGCAACCTGCGCCCTCGGTCTCGCCGCAGGTGCGCTGGGAAGAAGCCGTCGTCGGCGTCTTCGGGGCCGGCCGCCTCGGGGAGACGACTTCGTGCGGCGTCGAGCTCGCAGCGGAGACGCGCGGCATCGCCCACCCGGTTCTTCCCTGTGGGGCCGACCTCGTGGTCTCCTTCGGCGGCCGCGATCTCCGCACCGAGGTGATCGACCGCGGCCAGGTGGACGCGGGGCGGCAGTTCGATCTCAGCGAGGCGCTGGCCGCCGCGCTCGGCGTCCAGGGGACCCAGACCGTTCGGTGGCGCTTCGCCGGCTAATCGACCTTCGGTACAGTGGGCCTGCGTGCTCGACCCCGTTCGTGGCTCCGTGCGCATATGTAGAACCAACACCAACTG